>WJIW01000628.1 GCA_014730065.1 Armatimonadia bacterium
CTCCTCGCGGGTGGGAGTTGGCATCATGCACAAGTCACCTTCCGCCATGCCTGTCAGGCATGGCAATCACCGGGGATCACCCCCCATTCAGTGTGACCCATCGCTTCCTTGGGCAGCGTTCCTCGCCCGAGGAGGTGACCCTATGAGTTCCATGCCTGTCCACCGAGGCAACTTCCCAGAGAAAGCCGAGGCAGATCAGCTGATCGAGCAACTGCTATTCGCCTTCGACCTCGCTGAGGTATTGGGCCATGACGACTGCCAGGATCCTGATGTACGGGATGCAGCCGTGGCGCATGTGATGTCTCGCGCGCCCTTCGCCGCTCTCTTCATCAGGGACGGCTCCGAGGGCTAGGGGCCGCTGGCGCATATCGCGAGACCGAATGGATCAACCGAAAGGACATCGTACCATGAGCTTGCGCCAAACGCCCGCGCGCCGGGCATTTACACTCATTGAGCTTCTGGTGGTGATCGCCATCATCGCGATCCTCGCCGCCATTCTGTTCCCCGTGTTCGCGAGAGCCCGAGAGAAGGCGCGACAGACGTCTTGCCTCTCCAACCTCAGGCAGCTCGCCCAAGCCGAGATCGCCTACCAGCAGGACTATGACGGCGTGTTCGTCATGGGTGCCGAGGACATCTGGACGGGCTTCGGCGGCCGCAAGCGTTGGCATGGCGTTCGGCAAGGAGCGTCCGTTGGGGGGGGACTCTTCGACCGCACTCTTGGCCCCCTCTACCCGTACATCAAGAACGTGCAGATCTTCGAGTGTCCCTCCTTCCGCGACTACATCAGCGAGGGCGACGGGTCGGTCAACGACTTTGAGGCTGGCTGCGGCGGATATGGGTACAACAACGAGTTCCTGGGCAGCGGCAATGCGCGCCTAGGCATGTCGCCCCTCGCCCCAGTCTCGCCGGCCAATGACTCGATGGTCGACAGACCAGCCGATACATACATGTTCTCGGATACCGCTTCTCTCCAGTTCTTCCCGAACACCTATGCCATCGAGTACTCCTTCATGGAGCCGCCCTACTGGGCGTACTACGCGATCAACTGGGGCTTCTGGTTCCGACCCGAGCCGACCATCCACTTCAGGCACAACGGGATGACGAATATCGCCTTCGCCGATGGCCATTGCAGGGCCATCGCCCGAGGTGTCGTCAAGGAGACGGGCTCCATCTATGGCGGCGACGCGGAAGTCGTTGAGAGGTTTGGCCTCGGCTGGCCCTCCCCGGATGACTTCACCAACTGGGGTCCGTACTAGGCCTCTTGGGAGTCGAGATGCGCAGCTACTGGCGGGAAACCGGGCTCGGGCTGGTTGTAGTGGGGCTGGTGTTGTGGGTCGGAATCCAGGCCTATCAGATGCGCCCTGGAGGAAAGGCGCCCGAGCAGTCGCCCAACGCCGTGATCTGTGCGGCGTGTGGCTGGCGCGGGGAGAAGATCAACGCCCAACTCCCCGCGACCTGCCCCGAGTGCGGCGAGACCGCGGTTCACTTCGCGGGCATCTGCCCCGAGTGCGGCGAGTGGACCCCCTGGGATGCGGGCCGTGAGGAGATACTGTTCTTCAGGCCCCGCCTCTTCATGGATTGGGGGCCAGGATGGTTCTTCCCCGAGTGCCACGATTGTGGAACCGAGACCAACGCCAAGGGACGCCACATGCTGCCGCCCGAGCTGCTGGAGCGGATTCCGGGTCAGGGGGAGGCCGGGTGATGACTAGCAGGAGTCCAGTCATCGCACTCGGGTTCCTGGCGGCGGGGTCGGTGTGCCTGTCTCTCGTAGTGGGCTGCGCTCGCGAGCCAGCTCCGGCATCGTGGACAGGCCTATACGCCAACGAGGATGCCACGGTCGTGCTGCTGCTGAAGGACGATTGGTCCGCAACGTTGGTCCTGGAACCGACGTCCGATCAGGGGCTGACCTGGGAGACCGGTACGGCCGGGGTCCACGTGATGGGGCACCACGCCGCCGAGCTCCAGCGGAGAGCGGAGTACGACAGTGGGTTCCTGCTCTACCCGAGGTGGGAGGAGGCGCCAGGGGGGGCGATCGAGCTTGTCAAAGTAGAGTGAGGATGGAAGGAAGGACAGTGAGTCATTCGATGAGACGAACAGTGTACGCCCTCGCTCTTGCGGCTTTCATGGCGGCGGTTGCCATGGGATGCGGCAAGGATGATGAGGCGGCCGCGGATGCTAAGTCCGGCGGCGCGTATCAGCTCCAGAACGGTGTCATCCTGATGATCGGCCCAGATGGTACGGGCCAGGCAGTCGTGGGTCAGAACAAGAAGGACATCACCTGGGATAAGTCCGGCGACGATCTCGAGATCAGCGGAGGCGTGTCGGGTACCCTATCGCTCGAAGGTGTCGGTGGCGGCACTTTCAAGACCACGGACGGCCAGAGCATCAAGGCGATTCGCCGGCAGTAGCGTGCTCAGAGACGCGAGGGGGGCGGCTCACAAGATACTTGAGCCGCCCCCCTCGGCGTGTTCTTCTCCGCGTCGGTCCGCTAAGCCGAGGGCTGTAACGCCTCGGCGCGATCAAGGGCCTCCTGAGCCCTGGCGGGATCGACACCCTCCAGACCGGCATAGTCCCGCCACATCTGGGCCGCCTCGGCGTACTGCTCCAGTCCCTCGTACGCGATGGCCAGGTTGCGGTAGGCGACGGTGAGGGAGCTGTCGCCGGCGATGGCCGCCAGGTAGTGGGTCACCGCGGCCTCCAGATCGCCCATCTGGGCAAGCAGCACGCCCGTGTTGCAGTGGGCCTTGGCATGGGTCGGGTCCAGCTCCAGGGCTTTAGCATACTCGTCCATGGCCATCACGAGCTGGTCGGCGTTCTCGTCCCGCCGAGCGATGGTGTGGAGCGCAAGGCCCCGGTTGAAGTGGACGTTGGCGTCATTGGGCGAGGTCACGAGGGCCTCATCGAGCAGTGCTAGGGCCTCGTCTGCCTGACCTTGGGTGAGCATCAGTGACGACAGGTTGAACCGGGCGGGCAGGCTGGCCTCGCCCGCGGGATCCAAAGCGATGGCCTCTTGGAAGGCTGCGGCGGCGTTCACGGGATCGTCCAGGTGACGCCAGTAGAGGAGCCCCATGATGTTGTGCAGCTCCGGCGTGTTCTTGCCGGCCTCCATGGCCGCGGTGACGACCTCCAGAGCGGCATCGTAGCGGCCCAGACGCTGGTAGGCGTTCGCGAGAATGGCCGCGGAATCGCCACCCTCGGCCAGCTCCGACGCCCACTGGAAGGCGGCCAAGGCATCGGACGTGGCCCCCCGGACCAAGTGCAGCTCGCCCAGGGCGACGACGGCATCCACATAGGCGGGCCGTAGGACGAGTGCACTGCGCAGGAGATCGCCCAGGCTCCCCACGGGGAAGGGTGGGGTGGCGGCAGCGATGTACGCCGATAGTGTGGCGACCGCCGCGGCCGCCTCGGTATCGGCCACAGCCGGGTCGATGCTCTCCAGGCCAGCCTGGAGGTGCAGCCCCGCCGACACGACCGCGTTGTCTCGAGCCACGTCCCGCGGCTGGGAGGGGCGGGGATCGCCGGTGAGCACGAGCCCCACCAGGAAGGCCGACATCTCGCTCACGGCCTTGTCCCTCTCGCCCTCTTCGATGGTGTACGTAGGCGTGCGCACATAGGTGCCATCGGAAGCTCGGTAGCCGACCCCTTGGGCGCGCACCTTACCCTCAACGGGCTCCAGGGTGCCGCCGAGAACCCAGTCAGCATCCAGGAGCGTCGCGGTCTCGGCGAGCCCGTCGTCGACCACGCCCGTCAGCGGATAGGCCGTGTTGCGCGCCGTCTTAGCTAGTACTCCGCTGGCAAGCAGCTCCACTTCAGCCGCCTCGAGCTGATCCATGACACCGGACCAGAACCGGAAGCAGAGGTCGGATTCGACCCCCGGCAGTGCCGCGAAGGGCACGGCGGCGATGCGCTGCGTTGGTGCCGCTGCCGCATCGGTGGTCTCTTGGGCCAGGGCGCTGGGGCCGGCGGCGAGCAACCCTAGTGCGAGCAACACTCCTGCGAGTGAGGTGATCTTCATCGATACCCCTCCATCGTGTGCGAGCTTCGACCGCGGCGCGGCGGAGGCAACCCCAGCCACGCGAAATGGGCCATCCCCACTCCGACGCCGCGCACGAAGACACCCGGATGTTCAGTCCGCCCGCCACTTTGCCCTTCCAGGGCAGGCCGGCGCACCAGCCCCTCCGAACCTCCTGCTCAGCTCCGTATAGTTGCGTTCAGGGAGGCGACTGCCGTGCGTTCGGCCATGAGCTTGGGTCTCGTTCTCGCGGCGCTCTTGGCGGCCCCGGGCTTGGGGTCGGGCGATGCCACGATCGTGTTCGAGCCATGGGCCCGGTTCGACGAGGCCACCACCAACGCCCCCCAGCACGCGATGACGTCCCGGGATGCCATTGGCGATGTGATGCTGAACACTCTCTCGCTGCACCCGGGCGAAGAGCCGACACGACTCGTGTTCGAGTCGGTGAGCCTGCCCGAGCTGGCCGAGGGTGAGCGACTACTGCTCATCGGTCGCGTCGCCATGCGGGTGGGCATCTCGTGGGACGATCCCGACCGCATCGTCGACGGCTCGACATTCAGGATCGACCTAGGCGGCGAGCGGCTTCTGGAGGAGACGGTAACGGAGTCGATATGGGTGCCCTTCGCCGTGGATCTGGGCGAATGGGCGGGGCGGTCGCCGAGCCTGACCTTCGAGACTGATGCTCGGGAGTCCGTGGCCTACGACTGGGCCATCTTCGGCGACCCGATCATCGTGCACCTCACCCCGGGCGAGCGTGGGCCCGGACCCGGTGTCTGGCTGACGGCGGACGATCCCGCTCGCGACGACATGGCTCCCGTTCGCCGTGGCGAGGGTCTGGCCGGAACCGTCGACCACGCGCCACTTGGGGGGGAGTTCTATTCCTTTCCCGGCCGCGCGGAGCTGGAGAGCCTCGCTCCGTCCCATCCCATTGTCGAGTCGGGCGAGCCGGTCCGACTCCGCGCCCGGCTTCGCAGCGTGGGCCGGGGAACGGTACGCGCGGGATCGGCCGTGGTGCGCCTGGACAATCTCACCCCCGAGGCCATGAGCCTGAGCCGGCTCGATCTGCCGGTCCCGGAGATCCGGCCCGGTGATGTTGATACCGTCTCCTGCGTGGCTGAGATGTCGCAGGGCGGACGCGTGGGGGAGATCGCCGCTTGGCTGAACGGCCGCGAGGTGTTGGGCCGATTCGCATCGCGGCCTCGCCACCCAGAGGCCATCGTCGAGAGTGGCGATCTGGCCATCGAGGTGATCGCCGCGGACGGAGGGGCCGTCGGCGCGGTGATGCGCTTCCGCGCCGAGCACGGTTGGCGGGATCAAGGCCAGATCTGGCCTCTCGCCACGGTCTGGGCCGAGCCGGGAACCCCCACCAGCGCGAGCTGGCGCCCCGTGGCGTTCACGTCCATCGAGCGCCGCGGCGAGTCGGTGCTCCTCACCGCGACATGCGACCATTGGCGGGCCGAGCTGTTCCTGTCGCCCGCCGAGGATGGGGCCATTGCATGCCGAGCGGCCCTGACCGCGCTGACGCCCCTGGAGCTTCGAGCATGGCGCGGACCCACGCTGCTCGGGGGCGCGGGGGCCTACGGCGAGCTGAAGGGCAGCGCCCTGTTCCCTGGGATCGAGCTGCTGGTCGGCCGGGAGCGGTCGTCGGACCCACGCCACGCCTTCCCTCCGATCAGCGACAAGATGGTGCCCGATCCCCTGGCCATCACCGTGCCCCTCATGGCCGTCGCCGGCGACGGGTCGTGGGTCGCCATGGAGTGGGACCCTCTCCGCGAGTGGGCGCCCGGCGAGGCCCTGCCCAGTGCGCGCTTTGCATCTCCCGATTTCCTGGACGGCCACCAGGCCCACAGCGCGTCGCTCTTCGCGCCCAGTGTGCCCCAGTACGTTGATGAGGACGAGAGCTTGGCCGCCCGGCCGTACTCCATGGAGACCGGCGACGAGGTGACCCTGGAGTGCGTGCTCCGCGCGGGCCCCGGCGACGCCGTCGATGCCCTAAGGGCCTGGGTGGAGCGCCACGGCCTGCCTGAGCCCGATCCGGCCCGGAGTTACGCGGCCGAGCAGCGGCTCTCCCGAAGGGCCTGGCTGGACACGCTATGGTCGGAGAGTGCCGCGGGCTGGGCGCACATTGTCGGTGGCGACCCGTCCTTCGTTCCGGCCTACGCCGTTCTGGCCTTGCGCGATACCTACGAGAACCCCCATTCAGCCGACGCTCCACGGCTGATGCGTAGGGTCCGGCGATCCCTCGACCGGGCCCTCGCTGAGCACGGGGCCGGCGTCCTGGCCTCGCGGACCGGTGCGCACATCATGCGCTTCGAGGCGCCCTTCTGGCTTGGGCATCCCATCGAGGGCACCTTGGGCGCCCAGCGGATGGCACGGGCGATGATGGCCGGGCAGGGCTTCGATGGAGTGTGGC
>WJIW01000066.1 GCA_014730065.1 Armatimonadia bacterium
GCCCTCGGCCCCGGCGGTCTGTCGCGGCAGAGCGCTAAGCTGGAGGTGCGGGACGTCCACCACAGCCACTACGGACGCATCTGCCCCATCGAGACGCCTGAGGGGCCGAACATCGGTCTGGTGGGCGCGCTGGCGTGCCACGCCAAGCTCGACGAGTTCGGCTTCGTCCTGACGCCGTACCGGGTGGTGGAGAACGGGAAGATCAGCGACGAGGTGCGGTACCTGAGCGCCGACGAGGAGCGCCGGTTCGCCATCGCTCCCGCCGACACGCCCTACGACGATGACGGCAGCCTAACCGAG
Organism: Armatimonadia bacterium; assembly: GCA_014730065.1. Lineage (GTDB taxonomy): Bacteria > Armatimonadota > Zipacnadia > UBA1398 > UBA1398 > UBA1398. The sequence goes on from WJIW01000066.1 coordinate 301, forward strand.
GACCGGATCATCTGTCGTTACCGGCGGAGCTATCCGCGGATGGAGGCGTCGGAGGTCGAGTTGATGGACGTGTCACCGGGTCAGCTTTTCTCGGCGGCCACCTCCCTGATTCCCTTCCTGGAGAACGATGACCCGATCCGCGGACTGATGGGCTCCAACATGCAGCGCCAGGCCGTGCCCCTGCTGGTGGCCGACGCCCCCGATGTGCATACCGGCATGGAGGAGCGGATCGCCAACGACTCGGGCACCATGGTGCGCGCCCATCACGACGGCCGGGTGGAGTATGTGGATGGCCACCGGGTCATCGTCAAGCGCCGCTCGGGCGAGATCGACGAGTACCGGCTTCAGAAGTTCGTGCGCACCAACCAGGCCACATGCGTCAACCATCATCCCCTGGTCAAGATGGGCCAGCGGGTGAAGGAGGGCGACGTCCTCGCCGACGGCTCGTGCACCCGCTACGGCGAGCTGGCCCTGGGCCAGGACCTGCGCGTGGTCTATATGCCCTGGCGCGGGTACAACTTCGAGGACGCCATCATCCTCTCCGAGCGGCTGGTCAAGGAGGACGTCCTCACCTCGATCCATATCGAGAAGTACGAGACCGAGGCTCGGGATACCAAGCTCGGGCCCGAGGAGATCACGCCGGACATCCCCAACGTGGGAGATGAAGCCCGGAAGCACCTGGACGAGAACGGCATCATCACCCCCGGCGCCGACGTCCAGGCCGAGGACATCCTCGTCGGCAAGGTGGCCCCCAAGGGCCAGTCGGAGCTGACGGCGGAGGAGAAGCTGGTCATCGCCATCTTCGGTAAGAAGGCCGAGGAGATGCGCGATGTGTCCCTGCGCATGCCCCACGGAGAGAAGGGCAAGGTCGTGGGCGTGCGGGTGTTCTCCCGCTACCGCTATAGCTGCCAGGAGTGCGGGGCCGTGTACCACTGCGGCCGCCCGCCCGAGAACCTGGGCTGCGCCGTCTGCGGCGGCCAGCTCTTCCGGGACCTGGGTGACGAGCTGCCGCCGGGCGTGAACCAGCTCGTGCGGGTCTATGTGGCCCAGCGGCGGAAGGTCATGGTCGGCGACAAGCTCGCCGGACGCCACGGCAACAAGGGCGTCATCGCCAAGATCCTACCCGAGGAGGACATGCCCTTCTTGGCCGACGGCACGCCCGTCGACGTCATCCTCAACCCCCTGGGCGTTCCCTCCCGCATGAATGTGGGCCAGATCCTGGAGGCCCATATGGGCATGGTCGGCGAGGAGCTGGGGGTTCGGTTCCGCTGCCCCGTCTTCCAGAGCCTGAGCGAGGATGAGGTCTGGAGCTACCTGGGCGCCATCGCCGATGCCCGCACCGCGCGGGAGGTCAAGCGGTTCGCCGAGGAAGAGATCGGGCGAGTGGTCGATGGCGAGCTGAAGCGCGTCGAGATGAAGCTACCCGACGTGCCCACCCGGGATGACCTCCACCATTACCTCGTGGAGGGCAACGAGCCCGAGGCGCTTGTTGAGCATACCGAAGGCGTGGTCGCCTCGATGCTCGAGAAGCTCAGTGGCGAGGTGGGCGGTCTCGACAAGGAGCAGCTCACCTTCGCGGCCGAGGTCCTCGGCCTCCCCGAGGACACCAAACCCAAGGACCTGCCCGAGGCGATCGTGACCGAGATCCACGAGCGCGCCGTGCGCCGTGCCGGCATCTTCCGGGACGACGGCCGCTCCCTGGCTCGGGACGGGTACACGGGCGACTTCCTGCACCAGACGGTCATGGTCGGACGGGCCTACCTTCTGAAGCTCAACCATCTGGTCGAGGACAAGATCCATGCCCGGTCGACGGGCCCGTACTCCCTCGTCACCCAGCAGCCTCTGGGCGGCAAGGCCCAGTTCGGCGGCCAGCGGTTCGGCGAGATGGAGGTCTGGGCGCTGGAAGCCTACGGTGCAGCCCACACCCTCCAGGAGATGCTTACCATTAAGTCCGACGACGTGAACGGGCGAGTCCGCACCTACGAGTCCATCGTCAAGGGCGAGAACATCCAGGAGCCGGGGGTGCCCGAGAGCTTCTTCATCCTGATCAAGGAGCTGGAGAGCCTCGGCCTGCGGATCACCGCCGAGTCCAAGGACGCCCGCGAGTTCGAGATCAAGGACGTGGACGAAGAGATGACCTCACTGCGCTAGACGGCCAATCAAGTCGTAGGCTGCGCGCGGCGACCCTGAGGAGGAACTTATCTTGGCGCTTCTCGGTGAAGTGGATGCTATTCGGATTAGCCTGGCCTCGCCCGAGACCATTCGCGAATGGTCGTACGGCGAGGTCAAGAAGCCCGAGACCATCAACTACAGGACCTTCAAGCCCGAGCGCGATGGGCTGTTCTGTGAGCGCATCTTCGGTCCGACCAAGGACTGGGAATGCCACTGCGGCAAGTACAAGAAGATCAAGTACAAGGGCATCATCTGCGACCGCTGTGGCGTGGAGGTGACCCGGGCCCGGGTGCGGCGGCGCCGCATGGGCCATATCGAGCTTGCCGCGCCCGTGTGCCATATCTGGTACCTGAAGGGCGTTCCCAGCCCCATCGGTCTGCTCCTGGACATCTCTCCCAAGGCCCTGGAGAAGGTCATCTACTTCGCGTCCTACATCGTCACCCACGTCGACTCCCAGCGCATCGCCGACCATGCCGACGATGTGCGAAACGTGATCGAGTCCCAGATCAAGGAGGACTTCGAGGCCCTGGAGCAGTGGAAGGTCCAGAGGCGCGAGCAGTTCGAGGTGTGGAAAGAGAACCCCGTCGGCGATCCCGAGGACCTGATGGAGCCCGATCCCGACGACATCGAGGACGGCGAGTTCCTGGCGCCGGAGATCCTGGAGCCGGAGGAGGGCGAGGAATCCGAGGAGGATGCCGAGCCCCAGGTCGCCGATGAGGCGAAGATCGCGCAGAAGGAGCGGGAGTTGGAGGAGTCCTTCGCCGTTGAGGAGGAGGCTCTTGAGGAGCGGTCCCAGCAGCTCCGCCAGTCGCTCCAGATGCTCCTGGAGCTGGAGGAGAAGCAGCTCATCCAGGAGGTGGAGTTCCGCGGCCTCCAGCGGCTCGTGTACGTTCTGGCCGACCGGCTCTCCGCCGACTTCGAGAACGTGTTCTCGGCGGGTCTGGGCGCCGGCGCCGTCTGCCAGCTTCTGGAGAGCATCGATCTCGATGAGCTGTGCCGCGAGCTGCGCTACGAGATCGCCAACACCAACTCGGGCCCGCGCCGGGCACGGGCCATCAAGCGCCTCTCGGTGGCCGATGGGTTCCGCCGGTCGCGCACGCGTCCCGAGTGGATGATCCTGGACGCGGTGCCGGTCCTGCCCCCGGAGCTACGCCCCATGGTGCAGCTCGATGGCGGCCGGTTCGCCACGTCGGACGTGAATGATCTCTACCGGCGCATCATCAACCGGAACAACCGGCTGCGCCGGATCATGGACATCAAGGCC
>WJIW01000629.1 GCA_014730065.1 Armatimonadia bacterium
CTGCTACTCTCGACAGCACCCTTGATGGGGGAGCCCATGAACCCAAACACCGACTGGTTCCACGACGCGGGCTATGGCGTCTTCGTCCACTACCTCACGAACCTCCAGAATGAGCCCTCGCATATCGCCAGCCTGGGCAAGGAGACCTCGTGGGATGAGTGTGTCGCCGAGTTCGACACCGAGCGCTTCGCCGAGACCATGGCTGAGGTCCGGGCCCGGTACGTCATCTTCACCGTGATGCAGGTCCAGAGGTACATGGCCGCCCCCAACGCCACGTACGACGAGATCACGGGCTACGAACCCGGCGAGGCGTGCGCAACCCGCGACCTGATCATGGACCTGTCCGACTCCCTCCGCGCGCGGGACATCCGGCTGATGCTCTACTACACGGGCGATGGCCCCCGAGCCGATCCGCAGGCCGCCCAGGCCTTCGGCTGCGGCAGTCCGGTTAGCGACGAGTTCGTCGAGAAGTGGACCAGCGTCGCCCGGGAGTACAGCCTCAGATACGGTGACCGCATCAGTGGCTGGTGGGTCGACGGCTGCTACCCGTGGATCGGGTACAACGACGACAACCTGGCGGTCTTCGCCGAGGCCCTAAAGGCGGGCAACCCCGAGGCTATCGTCGCCTTCAACCGGGGCGTGGACCCCGAGGTCATGCCCTACACGCCCCACGAAGACTACACCTGCGGAGAGCAAAACCGCTTCTACGACATGCCCGAATCCCGCTGGATCGAGGGCGAACAGTGGCACATCCTGTCGTACCTCGGCCCTTGGTGGGGAGACCCGGGCACCAAGTACGCAAAGCAGGAGCTGGCTGACTACGTGTGGGATGTCCATCGGCGCGGAGGGGTCGTCTCCATCGACGTGCTGCTCTTCCGCGACGGCGGTCTCGACCGCTCCCAGGTGGAGATGCTCAAGGCCGTAGGCACGACGATGGACGAGGGCCAGAACGTGACGCCGATCCCGCCCGGGAACCTGGCCTTCCGGATGCCTTCGCTTTTGCTGAGTCTCGATGGCGGCCACGAGCTCGTCCCCTCGGGTGAGACGAATGTCGCGCGGCACGGCGTGGACGGGGACCCGAGTACCTACGCACAAGGAGCCAACGAGTGGCCCTGGACCTACCACGTGGACCTGATCGACACCGTGGACGTCCGTAGGGTGAAGGTCACCTTCGGCCCGTCGTATGCCACGGGGTTCGAAGTCCGGCTATCGGCCGATGGCGAGGAGTGGACCACCATCGCGGAGCGGACGGGGCACGACGGCACGCCCGTGGAAGTCATCCTCGATGAGCCGATCCCCGCACGCTATGTCCGCGTCCTCGGGCTGAAGCCCGATGGACCGGACCAGCCCGGGGGCCAGATGTCCATCGCCGAGCTGGAGGTGTACGACTAGCGGCGTCGCCGCCTACGTGCCCCAATCGTGGTTAGGCGCTGGACCCAGCTCCAAGACCAGCTTGCCGCCACCGGTCAGCTCGCTCTGAGCAAACCAGGGCTCGGTGAGGGACCTGCCGTTCAGGGTCACCGACTGGATGTACACGTCCTCCGGCGATGTCCGGCGGGCTTCGATGACAAGCCGCTCCCCGCCGTAATAGCTCTCGTCGAGGTGGATCACGACTCGGTCGAAGAGAGGGCTGGTGATCTCGTAGCGCGGCTCCACGGCGCACCCGCCATCCATCTGGAACAGCCCCATGGCCGCCATGACGAACCAGGCGCCCATCTGCCCCTGATCCTCGTCGCCAGGGTAGCCATCGATGGCATCGGAGCCGTAGTAGGTGTCCAGAATGGCCCGGGTCCATTTCTGGGTCAGCCACGGGGCTCCGGCGTAGTTGAACAGCCACGATGACTGCATGTTGGGCTGGTTGCCGTGGTTGATGGGGAAGTCGGCCATGCGGTCACCCGTGGCGTTGAACCGGTTGGCCTGGGAGACCCGAAGTCCCTCATCGAGACGGGACACGAAGGCATCGCGGCCCATCAGCTCGATCAGCCCGGCGACGTCATGGGGGGCGAACCATGTGTACTGCCACGAGTTCCCCTCGACGAAGCCCCCTCCGGCAAAGGGGCTGAAGCCGGAGACCCATTGGCCGCTGGAGTGCTTCTGTCGGCTGTACCCCACCAGCGGATCGAAGACGTTTCGATAGTTCATGGAGCGCTCGAGGAACAGCTCGTGGTCGGCCTCCCTACCCAGCGCCTTGGCAAACTGGGACACACACCAATCATCGTAGGCGTATTCCAGGGTATTGGAGACGGGCCCCGCCTCTACCGGTACGTAGCCGAGATCCATGTAGGGCTGGAGCTGGTGGTTGCCCACGGCCCCGCCGCCCTCGTGGCCTCGACCCGGCGTGAGCTGGATCCGGCGGCAAGCGTCGTAGGCGTGCTCGACATCGAAGCCCCGGATCCCCGCTTGGTAGGCAGCGACGATGAGGGCGATCTCGTGAGAGGCGACCATGATGTTGGAGTACTCGATGCCCGTCGGCCCCTTGGGCAGCCAGCCACCTCGGGCGTCGATCTCCAGGAGTGACTTCACCCACTTCTCCGCGATCTCCGGATGGGCGAGGATCCAGAGCTGGTTCAGGTTCCAGAAGGTGTTCCAGAAGGCGTCACAGCCGTACACGGGCGAGTCGGGATCGGGCAGTGTCTGGACGTTCTCGTACATGTCCACGTACTTGCCGTTCACGTCGCTCCAGATGGTGCGGGAGCAGTATGAGCGGTACATGTTGGTGTAGAGCTTCACCCGGTCGACTTCCCTGCCGCCTTGGATCTCGATGGCGCCCAGTAGGTC
>WJIW01000630.1 GCA_014730065.1 Armatimonadia bacterium
GACGGTGAGTGCGTGTGGGACATCCCTGGCGCCGACAGTCTGGAGACCGAAGGCCCTGGCTTCGCCGCGCGGTACGACCGCGACGGCGATGGCTGGACACTGGCCTCGGTGGCGGAGGCCCGGGACTAGGAGTGGCCGGGGCCGGCTGTGGTCTAGCCGGCGCCCGCCATCTCCGCGCGCCGGATCAGCTCGTCCTGCTCGACCTGAGACAACTCGACGAAACGCGCGGACAGGCCCGCCACCCGCACGACCAGGCCGCGATGAGCCTCTGGATCGCTCCGCGCCGCCCGCAGCCGGTCGGCGTCCAAGCAGTTCACCTGAAGCTCCTGTCCGCCCTCATCGAGGAAGCCCTCGGCGAGGGCGCGGATGTCCTCGGCAGAGGTCGCCGACGGCAGGGTCACGTTCAGGTTGTAGCCGCCGGGGTAGTGCCGTGCCGCATCGATGGTGACGACGTCGCCGAGAACCGCGGTCACCGACGGCGGCTCGGGACCGGCGACGGCGCCGATGCTGTCCCCCACCGGCTCGCCCGCTCGTCGTCCATCGGCCGACGGTCCGATGTGGGCGCCGTCGACGTAGTGCAGCGAGCGAACCACGTGGCAGGGCATGTGCGGCGGCCGCCCATGTCGAGCTTCGGCCTCGCGCAGAAGGCGGGTCCGAGTCTCCAGCAGCCAGTGGAGCCAGCGCCGTGGCGCTTCAGCTCCGCTACCCCACCGCGGCACCCGCTCGAGCCGTCGCCGCAGTCCCTCGTCGCTGTGATCCGACGAAAGGGCCTCTCGTAGCTCCCGAGGGCCGATGTGGCCATCGCCAGCCGAGATACGCTCCAGCACGGCGAGGGCATCGGCGGCGTTGGACAGGCCACGTTCGAACCAGCCGGGGTTGCGGTACGGCATGCCCTCGAGCAGATCGCAGCCACGCTCCGCAGCGCCGCGCATGAGGGCCGAGGTGAGGGGCGTGGGGACCCGATCGGCCATGTGGGCCTGGATCTCCTCCCGGCGTCGGCACGCGTGCTCGACCCGCTCGACCATAGCCGACTCCACGCGAGCCAGGATGCCGTCCATCTCGACTACGTCGCCCGGGTCTATAGCCGTGTTGACGACCTGGAGAAAGTTGAGCCCGCCGCCGATGGAGGCCGCGGAATCCCACATGCGACCCGGGATACCCAGCTCGTTGCACCCGATGACACAGTACTCGGCGGCATCCTCGGGGGCTATGCCCGACTCAACGAAGCCCCGGATAGTCGTCTCGTCATTGATGAGCATGGGCATGCTTCGCCCCGCCGCCAGCATGGCCGTGGCCTTGCGCCAGACATCCCCGTCCAGGCCCGGATGCCACCGCAGGAACAGATGGGGATCGGCCACGGGCACTAGCTCGAAGGCTCGCAGGAAAGCCCCCGTGACGGCATTGCAGCAATCCCGGCCATTCGAGTCGGATCCACCGATCGTGATGGCCTGGGTCTTGGAGCCCCGGCCGAACAGTCCATGGGATGCGAGCTTCAGCAGGAAGCCCGCCACGATGGCCGCGGCCCCCTCGGGGTTCTTCTCGGCCTCATCGGCGAAGGGTGCCAGAACCCGGTCGGGCGAGCCGACGGACACGGACATGCCATGGCCCTCCAGCGCGATGGCGAGCTGGACCAGGGCGATGGACTGGAGCCCCTCAAACAGATCGCGGGCAGGTTGGGCGGGTACCCTCCGGCAAGCCGTCGCCACCCGACGGTGAATCTCGGCGACTGCGAGATCGGTGGACTCCTCGGCAAGCGTCTCGGCGGCGCCCGCGTACCGCAGGGCCCAGTCCATGACGGCATCCAAGGCGATGACCATGGCCCGCCGGTAGGTCATCTGGTTCGGCATGCCGCCGGTCGCGGAGGCGGCCTCATCCCGGATTGACCGCAGCCCTCGGTGCACGACGGCGTCGAGGTCCACTGCCAGATGCCCCACCCCCGACGTGCCGCCGAAGGGTTGGCCGATGGACTGACCCGACCAGAACTCCAGCAGGTCTTCGGGGATCTGTCCCTCCAGGAAGCCCTTCAGATCGGAGTGCTCGATGCCGACCTGGACGTCTTCGTTGAAGCCGTACTCGGGCAAAAGCATCCACGCCCTTGGCCGAGGCGAGGTGTTGCCCGCGAGCAGGGGTATGGTCTGCAGATCCAGCTCCATATGCCGCAGCACGTGGCCGAAGGCGAGAGCCCTCTTGATGGGCGTGGGCTCGGTCTCGTATTCAGCGTACGCCTCGGTGACGAGCCGCGCCCGCTCCAAGCTGACGGAGTCGGTCGCGGCGAAGAGCCGCTCCGCCGATTCCGCCACATCTCGCAGCAGCTCGTCGGTAGCTTCGATCACGTCGGCCTTGCCCCCGCCGGCGGCGGGGCTTTGGGTATGGTGAACCGAAGCACCGACCCCGCGCCTGCCTCCGATTCGGCCCAGATGCGCCCGCCGTGACGCTCGACGATCCGGTCACAGATCGCCAACCCAATGCCCGTGCCCGGCTTGTCGTCACCCTCCTGCCCGCGCTGGAAGGGAGCGAAGATGGACTCCAGCTTCCACTCGTCGATGCCAATGCCGTTGTCGGCGATGGACACGGTATGCTCCACCTCGTCCTCGTCAGCGGTGATCCGAAGGCGGAGGGGCTGGTTGCCGCGGAACTTCACGGCGTTCGCCACCAGGTTCCTGAGGAGCTGACTCATCTGTGACCCATCGGCCGTGACCGTCGGCAGCTCTGCCCGATCGATGCTGGCTCCGGCGGCGACGATGTCCGCGGCCAGATCGTCAAGGACGCCGTCCAGTACCTGGTCCAGGTCGACCGGAGCCAGGCTCATCGCCTGCTGTCCCAAAAGGGAGTACTCCAGGAGGTCGTCGATCATCTGGGTGGCGCGCCCCACCCCGCCCTGGGCACGCTGGACCAGGCCCAGCGATTCGCCATCCGAGTCGACTCGGGCCCGAAGCTGCTGAAGCGTCATGGCGATGGTCTTCAGTGGGCCCTTGAGGTCGTGGGACACCACGTACGCGAACTCTTTGAGCTGGTCATTCGCCCGCTCCAAGGCGGCCTCGGTCTCCTTCAGCTCGGTGACGTCCACGGCGGCCCCGGCCAGCAGCAAAGGCTTGCCATCCTCGCCATGCCTGAGCACCGTCGAGCGAGAGACGACCCAGCGCCACTCGCCTTCCCACAGCAGCCTCTGCTCCACGGCGAAGTGATCGGTCTCGCCGTTCTTCATGGCCAGCTCGCCGGCCCTGGCAGCGGCTCGGTCGTCGGGATGGATGACCTCGTACACCTGCTCCTCGGTAAGCTCCATGGCTTCACCGGGTGCGCCGCCCAGCCCGCTGGCCTCGACCCGGAACACGCCCCTGGGCACGTCGACCATCCAGAAGCGGATCCCGCTGCCCACCAGTGATGTCTCCAGAACGTGCCGCACCCACGACAGCTCGCGGCACACCTCCAGGGCCCCCTCCCGCACATCTTCGGGCACGTCGGGTTGAGCCAATCGCTGCTCCAGATCCAAAGCTATCCCCCCTCCGTGTAGACATACTCGCTCAGTGCGGCCACACCAGCCAGCTCCCCGCCCCGGTGCCGGCATCGGCGAGGGGCCCCGGCGTGGGATCGGCCCCATCCCGCGGCTCACCGAGATAGTCGAAGTCGATCTCGATGGGCTCGCCGTCGGCGGTCTCGTAGGGCACGTCCGCCACTTCGGCCAGGCCCAGAAGCTCCGTGGTCACCGTCGCCGTGTCCGCCTCGGCCAAGGCATCCCCCCAGTCCGCATCGACGCGGACCTCACCGGCTTCATGGACCACCTCGATTGCCGGGTCGTGGTCGGGCTGCACGACCGCATCTTCCTCGCCGGCATACGGCTGGGCGCCGAAGTAGTACACGTTGCCGGCTGCGTAGCTGGCGAAGTCGCGGGCATCGTACCCCCAGAGCCCGTACCCGCTGGAGTGGGTCACGGCGCCGACGGCAGCCCTCTCCTCCGGCGTGGGCGGCTGGCCGATGCCTACGAAGATGTTGTTATAGAAGCGGTTGTCCCCGCCCGTCGTCAGGGCCAGACCTGCCACCTGGGTGCTGTGGGCGGGATGGTACGGGGTCTCTCGCCCCCGCTCGGGGAAGCTGACGATCCGGCCGGCGAACAGGTTGTGAACGTACGCGCCGCCCTGGGAGACGTCCAGGAGACTCGTCGGGGATAGGAACAGGTTGTTGTCGATCAGGAACGGCCCGTGGTTCACCTCCATAAAGAGATCCTGGCCCCGGTTGTCGTGGAACAGGTTCGACGAGACCCGCGTCCCCTGGGCCATCCAGTCCAGCCACAGGCCCATATTCGCTCGGTAGATGTGGTTTCCGCGGATCACTCCGTCCACGGCGCCGTGGAGCTTGATCCCCGCCATCTCGGCGCCACCGAACAGCGCCCGCATGTGGATGTCATGGATGACGTTGTCTTCGATGATGCTGAACGCGGGCCCCATGCTGCCGACCAGGCCCGCTTGTTCGCAGTGGGAGATGTGGTTCCGCCGGACCACATGGCTGCCGACCCGATCCTTGGTCCACGGGATCTCGAAGGCATGGGCGCGGCGGATGGTCTCCACATAGCCCTCGGCGGTGTTGGCTGAGGTGTTGTCGAACTCGTCGCCGTGCTTGCCGAGGGTCACGCCGGTGCAGACCGAGTGGCTGATGACGTTGTCCTCGATGACCCAGCCCTTGCTCCAGTGAGTGCCGAGCAGTCCGATCTGCTCCGCTGTGGGCGGAGCCCAGGGCGTGGCGGCATGGCGCATGATCAGCCCGCGCACGGTGATGAAGTCGCGGCCGGGCTCGTCGGGGTAGAACACCGACTGGCGCACGTTGATCTCGACCATGCGCTCGTTGGGATCCACGCCGGGGAACTGGGCCCAGATGATGGTCTGGTCCTCGTCGACGGTGGCGAACCAGAGGTTGGGGCTTAGGTTGCGCGCCTCCAGGAAGGCGTCATCGGGGCCCGGCCGGACGTACTGCAGACAGAGGTCAACAGTGCCGCCCGTCGGCTCGATGTCCGCGACGAAGGACTCCCATACCTGCCACCCACCGGTGTGGGTTACGTCGCAGGTGCCCAGCAGCGCACCATCGGGGCCGTCCAGCCGGATCTCGATCCGCCCCCCATCGGTGACCGAAGCCGCCCGGACCTCCATCTGCCGGCTCTCGTCGCCCAGGTCCACATCCTCGTAGAGCGTCCAGTCCCCATGATCGATCCAGCCGATGCACTCACCCCCCTCGGAGCAGGCGGCCGTGTCCACGCCTTCCTGGGCATCGAAAGCCGCTGCATCCACTCGGTCCCCCGTGCCATCGGGGCTAACCCACGCCACATTCAGGAGGTAGTCGCCGCCGGCCATCCAAGCCGGCCGCTCGTCTCCCTCCATCAGCACTTCGTCGTAGCTGGCGGCCTCCGTCAGCCACTCGCCATCGAGATACACCGCGCCGGTGTGGTGGGTTCTGCCCTTGGGGTCGAACCAGTCGCCACGGATGGGGTCGACGTACGGGTTGAAACCCCCGAAGAACTCGTTGGGGAGGCTCACCCGCCACACGTCGCCCTCCTGTCGCTCCCACCCCTTGATGACCTCGGAGCCCTTGATCTCGACCGTGTCGCCGGGGGCGGCTTGATAGGTGATCCGCGCGTCATCGGACGTGCCCCCGCGCGGCGGGTTGACCCGCTCCCTGTAGACCCCCTCATGCACGGTGATGCTATCGCCCGGCTGCGCGAGCTCAGCGGCGCGCTGGATCGTTCGGAGCGGCTCGACCTCGGTGCCGGGGGCTCCGTCGTCGCCCGTTGACGCCACGTGGATGTCGGCGGCTAAGCACGCTCCGGCGAGGAGAGCAAGCATGCCGAGTGCCAGGAGGATGCGGGTCATGGTCGGTCGTCCTATCCGGTCACGCGGCCAGCGGCCGCGGCCTGTCCTTGGTGCAATGCGGGTTCGGAGGACGCCGTGCTGAGGCCTGCCCCGGAAGGCCCGGGCGATGCCGCGCCGAATCGTGTGCAATCTCAGTAGTCGAAGGAGCTCTCCATGTCGCGCTCCCTGCTCTCGCCCCTCAGCGTGGGGATCCTGGCGGCGTCGGTGGCCGCATCGGGCGCCGCCGCCCAGTGGCAGCCCGATCACGGCGTCACCTTGCTCCACGAAGCCCACCAAGTCGGTCCCGAGCTACCGGGCCTCGATGTGCCCGAGGTGGTCGCGGGCGGCCTGGTCATCTTCTGGCGCGACGTGGAGCCCCGGGACGGGGAGTACGACTGGAGCGTCATCGACCGCGACCTGGACCTGTGGCGCAGTCGCGGCAAGAAGCTCGACATCGGTATCGCCACCGCTCACGACGGGCCCAACCATACGCCGGCGTGGCTCTTCAGAGACCACGACGTCCGGCGGGTCGCCAAGGGCGCCTGGTGCGACTTCGAGGCCGACCTGCCCGCCGGATACGAGCTGGGGCCCGTAGGCCAGGTGTCCGAGGGCGACGCCCTGGCCGGTGCCCGCAGCCTCGTGTCCGCAGGCGAGCCGGGGCTACTGCTGCGCTATGGCGGCGATGGAGAGCTGGCGGCCCAAGGCAAGTACAGCATCCAGTTCGACCACCGGGCCCTGAGCGACGGAGCCGTTCTCAGGCTCGAGCTACGGACCACCTCGGGCGGCCCCCGGCGCTCGTCGACCCACCAGGTGTCACTCAGCATGGGGCCGCCCGCCACCTTCACCATCGAGCCAGAGCTGGGAGAGTTCGCCGACTACGAGATCCTCTGGCACGCCCAGGGCGAGGTCGTCGTCGACAACATCAACTGCGTCTCCATCGAGGAGTCCGTCGACTTCGAGTCCACCTCGTTCGAGGACGGCGACCTGGGCATCTGGACCCTACCGACCGGCGCGAGCCTGGTTAGCGGAGCGGAGCGAGCTTTCTCCGGCGACACCTGCGTCATGGGACAGGCGCGCGGAGCCGAGGCGGAGTACGTGCCCCTACTGCGTACCAACCCCGAGGTGTTCCCGATCAGGCTACTGGAGGGCTACAACATCTCGGCCCACTACCGGGCCCTGGACGACTGCCAGGTCTACTACCGCATCTACTCCTACGAGCACGAGCCCCATCTGGTCCATGAGCGGATCGTCGATGCCAAGGCCGAGGACGGCTGGCAGCTCTTCGATGGATTCGCGGGAATGGTCTGGCTCGAAGACGCCGTAGCCGAGTACGGCGTCATCGGATCGGGTACCGTTCTCTTCGATGATGTGCTGCACGTGGAGTACACCCGCCGGGTCACGTGCCTCCCCAACTACTTCGACCCCGTCTTCCGCGAGAAGTGGGAGCGGCTCGTCTCCGCCTTCGCCGAGAGATACCGGGACGACCCGGCCCTGGGCATCGTGGCCGTCGGCGGTTTCGGTCGCTGGGAGGAAGTCATGCTCTACGACGACCTCCACGGCCGCCTGGACCCCCAGTGGCGCGCTTACGGCTACACCAAGGAGCGCTACCTGAAGCAGCTTCGCTGGGCCATGGATCTGTACCAGCGAGAGTTCGGCGACCATCCACTGCGCGTCCTACTCGCGCCCGGCCTGAACCCCTCGGACGTTCGGGAATCGGAGTGGACCTTCCGCCACACGGCCCACGAGGCCGCTCGGCGGGGCATTGGGTTCCGCCAGAACGGCATGAGCGCGCGCTACGAGACTTTCACTCCGCTGAACCCGGCCAGCTTCATGTACCGCCGTTACGCGGGCCCCCGCAGCGGTCTCACCCTGGCCCACGAAACGGGCGGCCAGATGTACAACAACGGCTACGGCGTGATGGGCCATCCCATCTCCCTGCTGAGCCGCACCCTCGTCTCCGGCGCCCAGTACCTGAACGCCTACACCACCGACGTGGGCAATGCTTCGATCGCGCGGTATCTGCCCTTCTTCCATGGCCAGGCGGGCCGGCCGACCGCCACCAGCTTTTTCAGCCGGCTGGGCGTGTTCACCTTACGGAACTTCCAGCCCCAGACCGGAGCCTTCGCCGATGTGGAGTACCGCAACCTATGGATGGGCCTACGGCAGTTCCAGAGCAGCGACCAGGCTTACTTCGACGGCGCGGTACCCACCTTCCGCCCGCCCTACGCCATGGCCGAGTACACGGAGGTCGATGGCGAGCCCTGCGCCGCGACAGCCGGGGATGACCACATGCTGCTCTTCGATGTCTTCGATGCGTACCAGGCCGAGGGCATGTATGGCGTGACGGTGTCGGTGGAGTACTACGATGATCATGGGGCCTTCGCCGTGCTCGTGACCGACGGCGACGACGGCTGGCGCGAGGCGATCCGAGTCCAGAAGCAGGGGACCGGTGAATGGCGCACGGCGAGTTTCCAGGACTCCCGGTGGTGCCGATCGAGCCGCGACCATGGCGAGATGCACTACGACGACCTGGCGGTTCGCGACGAGGGATCGCCGGGTGGACGTACCTACATCCGGTCGACGGAGCTTCAGTTCGTCCTGTCCACCGATTGGGCACGGCGATCCGTCGCTTCGGTGACCCCCGCCCTGCCGGCCCGGGGACCTGCCCTTTCCACGGATTGGACCGAAGTGCGCGTGCCCTTGCCCGAGGAGCCGGTCTTCGCCGCATCCATCCCCGTGTTCGCCGACTGCTACGGCCATCAGCTCGTGCAGGCCGAGGCTTGGATCGAAGCGGGTGATGGGCGCCGACTCCTGGCCAGGCGCGACTACTATATGCCCGCCCGGGAGATCGAGCCCATCGAGCTGCCCCTGGTGCCCACCGAGGGCGAAGCCCTGGTGCTGAGGCTCCGATGCGCCGATGGGGGCGTGCGGTGGGCCGCAGGACCCGGCGATGCCCTCGGCCACCAGCTCCTCACCTACGAGACGGACCCCATCGAGACCGAGGCCCAGGTGGCCGGCGAGATCGATGCTCTGACTCCCTTCGCGGGCATCGTGGTGCCCCGGGGCTCGACAGGTCTCCAGCTCCAGCGGCACCTGCCGGGGACGGGCTGGTCCGAGCCGATCCCCACGGTGACGTGCCACGTGGACGGCCAGCAGGCAGTGATCTTCGAGCCCCAGACGGCGGGCCGGTACCGCATCGTGGGCGGCGACGGCATGGCGAAGGCCCTGCTCCACCTTCGACGAGCTCAGCGCGCGCATCCGGCAACGCCCGTCGACCCGGGCCGAGTGGCCATCGAGTGGGGACAAGACAACCCCTGGCAGCCTCGCAAGCATCTGCGGCCCACTCAGCCGGGTACCTATCGCCTGGCGGGCCAGAGCCCGTCCCTCGAGCCCCCGGCGGGGGTCGAGCACACCCCGTCGGAGAGCGACCGCATCGTGATCGCCATACGCAATGGTACCGCGTCGTCCCTTATGAGGCTGTCCTGGGCGGGACCCGGCGAGGAGCTGGGGCCGCGCCGGTCGGCTTACATCGCCGTGGTCGCCAACGACACCCAGCTTCGCCAGTACGTCTTCCACCTGGGCTGCGATGCGGGCTGGACCGGATTGGCAGAGGTCGCCC
>WJIW01000067.1 GCA_014730065.1 Armatimonadia bacterium
GCCGGGACATCCGCTCGAAGAGCAGCTCAATGTGGGCTTTGGCGCGAAGGCGGTCCTCCTCGGGCATGGGGCGAGGGGGACGCAGGTCCTCGTGGAGCGCGTTGCGGCCGGCGTAGAACGAGACATCGGCGAACTCCTCGCAGATCGTCTTGTGTGGATGGCCGAACAGGGATGCGAGCTGCACGCCCTCTGCCCGATCCTCCTGAAGCCGCGCCAGGGCTTCGTCCAGGTGAGCGGCGAAATCGGGTTGGCGGTACCTTTCGTCGAGGGCGTAGTTGGCCTGGGAGTTGAAGCATAGGGCGCCGCAGTACCAGTAGAAGGGCGTCTCGGGTAGGGTCACAAGAGAGTCCCAGAAGACCTTCCGCTCCAGGGCACACGCCCGCACGATCTGGGCGCCGAAATGCATGCCATGGCGCGTCAGGCCCGTGCAGCGGCCGAAGGTGTCCTCCAGGAGCCGGAAGCCGGGCGCCTCGCGGCTCAGGGCGATGGCAATGCCATCATCCCAACCACTGTCGGTCATCAGCTCGGCCGTAGTCGGGTGGATGGAGCCGAAGTTGAAGTGCAGAAGCGGATCGTGGTGCTTGGCGATCTCCCGCGTGACGTCTTTGCGGCCCCGCCCGACCAGGCTCCGCACCTTCTCGCCGATGATGCAGAAGGTGGCCTTCAGCCCCGCGGCTCGGGCCGACCGGGCTACATGAAGGATGATGTCATCGCAGCCGGCATCGGGCGGGGAAAGGTAGTCCTCGGTATCCCAGTAAGTGACGAGGGGCACTCGTGCGGGCATGGTGACCTCCCCCGGGCGTCGGATTCGCCCGGTCAGTAGAGGTCATACGGTCTCGGGGCTCGTGGGTCCTCCGCCGCTCAAGCGCCCAGCGCCGTGGCCCAGGCACGCACGGCCATGCCTGCGAGCATTACCGCTACGCCGGCCATGCAGGTGAGGTAACGGAGCCGCCGGCGTTCGCACTCCAGATCATCTTCGCTGACGTCAGGGGTCTGGTCGGTCTTGGAGCGGGGCGCGGGGCCCAGGTAGATACCGCGGTCCCCGTGGCGGACCATCCGGTACCGTACGTCGCGCATGGGCGATACTTGGTTCGCGGGTGTCCGCAGGGCTCGGGCAGTGGCGAGCCGTGGGCGACCGCGCCTGGCTCTCGGCCGGCGTGCGATCACTCCGCGGCCCGTGGTGATGCCGCTTCTCTGAGGGCTCAACATGGACAGGACCATTCGAATGGGATGAGGTGGCATTCACTTCAGCCACGCTCCCATTGTATAAGGCCGCCTCCGGGGGCTCAAGGTGGGTCCTCTACCCGCCCCCGTTCACCACCTTGCCGTTGCTGATCTGGTACGGCACGCCAGTGTCGGGGTCCCTGGGGATCTCGTTGGGCGGGATGTACCCCGCCGTGGCCAGGTCGGTCGTGCTGCTGGGCCACTGTCCGTGCTCGACCCGGTACATGGCACACAGGGACTCAATGCGGTTCACGTCGGCTTGCCGACGGCCGGTCTTGGCGCGCTCGAGAGCCGCCGCCTCCGACGCCATGCCGTCCTCGAAAGCGGTCATGCCACCCGCGGGTGACGCCGGCGCAGCGCTGGCCGCTTGCGCCATCGAGGCGCGCACCATCAGGAAGCCCGGCAGGACGCAGATCAGCGCGACTCCGCCGATGACCATCAGGGCAACGAGGCCCGGTGATGCCCAGGTGGAGCGCTTCAGGACGGGTCCTTGGGTCTGGACTGGTGCGGCCTGGGGGACGGGGGGCCCGAAGCCCAGCATCTCCGAGACGGGCGTCCAGCCCTCGCCGTTCTCTGGCAGCATTCTGGCTTCAGCGGAGAGCTGCCCGTTGCTCTGCCACTCCCGCACCGTGGCCAGGGGCGCCGGGCCGTAGTCCATGCCCCGGTCGCGGACCCAGTAGCGCTGCTCGGGGGTCTCAGGTGGATCGCCCTGCACGATGATCATCTCCCGTCCTTCTGGCCAGTGGTAGCTCCCCACTCCGCGATCCGTCGCACCCGGCGACGGTAGACCTACCCTCAGCCGTACTCCGTGTACTCGTACTCGAAGCTGTCTTGGGAGAACTCGTCGACTACGGCGCAGCCATCGAGCTGGTATTCGCTCCCGGTGAAGGGATCGACAACATCCACATCGTCGGGCAGGTACGGGCCATCGTACCCCGGTGGCCCGTCGAAGGACTTCAGGTCCCTCGCCGTCGCCGGGTACTGGCCCGTGTCCTGGTTGTACTCGATGCTGGCGCGCTGGATGGCGTCGATAGCCTGGTTCCGCTCCACCGACTGCCTTCCGAACTCCCGAACGACGGCCGCGAATCCGGCGACTCCGACGACGCACAGGAGCACGGCGGCGACGCCTACGCCGATCCATAGCCCGCGCCGGTTGGGCGGTGATTGCTGGGCGGGAATGACCTGTGACGGGGCGTACATACCGCCGCCGCCGTGGTAACCCAGGGTGGTGACGGAGAACCAGTTGGCTCCGCCGACCTGGATCGCCATGGCCTGGTGGGAGAGGCGGCCCGTCGCCGCCCCCTCACGCAGGGTGTCCAGGGGCACGGGGCCGTAAGTCTGCCCGTTGTCGCTGATCCAGTACTGCGGCTCATATCCTGCCTGACTCATGGAGAGGCCCTCCCCTCGCTCTGGGCTCTACTCCAGAATCATTCCGTCATAGGCGACCTGGATACCATGGGAACTGTAGATGTCGACCAGTTCCCCGTGATTCGCATGGCCGTTGTGGCTGAAGTGGGTCGCGATGACCCCGGAGGCGTCGCCCAGGCAGCCCAGCTCGCGAAGCCTGCCCGCGAACTTCACGACCCAGGGCGCCCCCATGTGGCCTCCGTTCTGGTCGTAACGCCCGTAGGTGCTGTCGATGAGGGCCACGTCGATCTCGATGCCCGCCACGAAGGCCCAGCTCTCTTCCTCCCAGTAGCCCGTATCGTGGGCGATGAGCACCGTCCGACCTGGCTCGCGGAGTATGAAGTTCACCGCCTCCTCGTCGCCGGCGTGCTCCGCTCGCACCGTGGTAACCGTTAAGCTCCCCCCTGCCTCAAAGGTCTCGAAGGCCCGGATCTCGCGAAGCTCGATGCGGGAGGCCACGGGGTCCTTGAGGCTCGCCCGCGCTGTCTCCATGACGTGGGGGTTGCCATAGACGGTGAGGGGCGGTGCGTCGTCGGGCAGGACACAGAATCCAGGTCGCCGGTAGTCCAGGTCCTTGGGGAACCAGTGATCATCGTGGCTATGGGTAACCAGTAGATGCTCCAGGCGGGAGTAATCCCTCCCTACGGCACGCATGTGCAGATGGGAGTCCGGGCCGAAGTCGATCCTCACATCGTCACCCAGGTTGTATGCCGCACGGGTCCGCATCTCACGCCCCCCCAGCTCCCACGCCCGGCGGCAAGTCCCACATGTGCAATGAAGGGCGGGGATCCCCTCGGCGGCGGCGGTGCCGCATACCGTGAGTGGTCTGGCCATGGCTCGATCCTCTCCAAGTGGCGTCCGAGGGGGGATTCCGCGGACGAAGACCCGGTCCCTCGCCCTCTCCTTGCGGTACAATCAACGGCATGGATGAGCCGCCCCCCATGGAAGGCAGTTGTACAACGGCGTGAAGCGAAGTGCCCGAGCCCGCCGAAGGCCGGCAGGGAGGGATTGCGACGAGACCCGACTTGGCCCGAGATCCCCAGGACGCGTATCTGCGCCTGTACCGCGCCATCAGCCGGCTGTCGGTGGCGGGCGAGCCCCGGGAGCTGCTGCGCTCGGCCGTGGAAGCGGCTCGCGATGACCTGGGCTTCGACCGGGTGGGCCTCTGGCTGCGCGACCCCGACGATCCGAGCCTGTTCCGCGGCACCTTCGGAGTGGACGAGTCGGGACGCCTGCGCGACGAGACGTACTCCTCCTATCGACATCAGCTCGCCTTCGTCGAGGCCATCGCCCACCGGCCGGAAGGGTGGCTACGCGAGGAGAACGCGGAGCTGGGCAACCACCAGGGCCAGGCCGTGGGGCGGGGTCAGATCGTGCATGTGCAGCTTCCCGGGCCCGGCGGGCTGCGGGGCATGATCAACGCCGACAACCTGCTTACGGGACAGCCCTTCGGCGACGTGGAGTGCGTGCTCCTGGCTCTCTTCGGTCTCACCGTGGGCCATCATCTGTCGCGGTTCGAGTCCGCGATGGCCCGTAGCGACAGCGAGTGGCAGCTCGCCGCCGTGTTCCGTAACGCGGCCGCCGGCATCTTCATCATCTCGAATGAGAACAAGTACATCCGCGCCAACCGGCGCTGGTGCGAGATGCTCGGATACTCGGCCGATGAGCTGATGCGCTTGGATCCCGCCGTGATCACTCATCCCGATGATTACGAGCAGACCGCGGCCGGCGGCACGAGCATGTACCTGGGTAAGACCGACTCCTACCGCATGGAGAAGCGGTACGTCCGCGCCGATGGGTCTACCTTCTGGGCCGAGGTCAGCGCCGGTGCGCTGCGACGTCCCGACGGCCAGCTCCATTCGGTACTGGGGGTCGCAGTAGACATCACCGAAAGGCGCGAGGCACTGCGCCGACTGGCCGAGAGCGAAGCCCGATATCGTGGATTGATCGATAACGCGCGCGACGCCGTCTGGCGGCTTGATCTGACGGGCAGGGTGACCTTCGCCAATTCTCTTTGCCGCGACCTACTCGGCTATGGGGCCGAGGAGCTCATCGGACGATCGGCCTTCGACCTTCTGACCGACGATGGAGAGCACCGGGCTCGGGAGGCGATACGGGATCTGACGACACCCAACGCCCTCGTCCCCCAGACCCTCGAGCTGGGGCACCGCCGCAAAGACGGTACCGAGTTCCTCGGTGAGGTACGGACCACTCCCATCCGCAACGAGGCCGGAGAGGTCGTGGAGGTACAAGGGGTCACCCGCGACGTCACCGCGGAGCGCAAGACCCAAGAGGCCCTCCGGCAAGCCGTGGAGAGTGAGCGCGAGTTCCGCGAGAAGCTCATCGCCCTACACGAGGTCACCACCGAGCTGTCGGCGGTCCGGTCGGCCGATGAATTGTGCCGGCTCGCCGTAAGCCTCGGTCACCATCGGCTGGGCTTTGCCCGCCTGGGCATCTGGTTCCTCGACGCCGCCACCAACTCCATCGTGGGGTCCTTCGGCATCGATGAGGAGGGCAACATCCGCGACGAGCGCGCACAAAGCCACGTTCTCCCCGAGGACGGCTCCCTGCGCCGGATGGAGCGTGAGCATAGCCGCTGGACCATGACCGGCCCCGGGGCCCTGCAGAACCACCATGGCGAGACCGTTGGCCAGGGATGGAACGTCCAGGCTCCCCTGTGGGATGGCGAGCGGGTCATCGGTAATCTGTACGCCGACAGCCTGGGCATGGATCGTCCCTACACCGAGCGCGAAGCGGACATCCTGGTGCTATTCGCCTCGGCGCTGGGCCACATGTACAGCCGGCTGAAGGTCGAGGACGAGCTTCGGGTACGCCACAATGCCATCGACTCGGCCCTCCACGGGATCGCCATCATCGACCCTGAGGGGCGACTCACCTACGCCAACCAGGCTTACCTGACTCTCTTCGGATACGACGCCCTGGACGACCTACTCGGGCGGAGCGTCGAGGACCTATACCAGTCTCAGGGGCAGGCCAGCTCGATGGTCGAGGAGCTGCATCGAAGCAGCGCTTGGGCCGGTGAGCTTGTGGGCCAGAGGCGCGACGGAACGTCCTTCGATGCCAGGGTATCAGCCTCGCTAATTCGCGAGCCCGGGGGGCAGCCCATCTGCCTCCTGGCATGGGTGGAGGACATCACCGAGGCCAAGCGAGCACAGGAAGAGCAGGAGCAGCTCGAGGCCCAGATCCACCAGGCTCAGAAGATGGAGAGTCTGGCCGTCCTCGCCGGCGGGGTGGCCCACGACTTCAATAACATCATGATGGGCGTCATCGGTAGCGCTCAGCTCTCGCTGATGCGTCTGTCTAGCGACTCGGACGTGCGTCCCCTCATCGAGCAGGTCGAGTCCTCGGCGTGGCGCGCCGCGAACCTGGCCCAGCAGATGCTCGCCTACGCCGGCCGGGGCCGCTTCGTGAACGAGAATGTGGATCTCTCGGCAGTGATACGGGACATGCGGGGCCTCCTGGCCTCCAGCGTCTCCAAGAAGACCCGGATCGTCTACGACCTGACCGACCCCCTCCCCGCCCTCGAGGGTGATCCCGTTCAGGTCGAGCAGATCGTGATGAACTTGGTGCTGAACGCCTCCGAAGCCCTGGAGGAGCGCGATGGCACCGTAACGGTGACCACGGCCGTCCGGGGCATGGGTCGAAGCGAGCTTGCATCGCGCTTCCTGCCCGGAGACCGCGAGCCGGGGACGTACGTCATCCTTGAGGTGCGCGACACGGGCATCGGCATGGACGAGCAGACCCGCGCCCGGGTATTCGATCCCTTCTACTCCACCAAGTTCACGGGTCGAGGGCTGGGTCTGGCGGCGGTGCTGGGGATCGTCCGGGGGCACGGCGGGGCCATTGCCGTGGACAGCACCCCAGGCAAGGGTACGACCTTCACCGTTGCCCTACCGGTGGACTCCTCGGCGACGGCCGCCGAGCCTCAGCCCGAATCGCCCGGCCACGCCGCGCGAGCAAGCGCCGACTCGGCACTGGTCCTCATCGCCGACGATGACGAGATGGTACGCCGGAACGCGCGTACCGCCCTGGAGCTGGCTGGCTACACCACCCTAGTGGCCGAGGATGGACACAAGGCTCTCGAGCTGTTCCACCGTAACGCCGACGAGGTAGACCTGCTCCTGCTCGACATGATGATGCCCGGGCTCGGCGGCGACGAAGTGTACGCCGCCGTGCGGAACACTCGACCCGACGTTCCGGTGATCCTCTGTAGCGGGTACGACGAGGGCATCGTGGATTCCAGCGAGCTGGTCAGTGGACGCGACGGCATCAGCTTCCTCCATAAGCCCTATGCCCTGCGCGAGATGGTTGCCGAGGTGTCGCAGCGGCTGGCCCGATGAGGCTCACAGGCCAAGCCGGGAGCCCAGCTCGCGCCATCCCACCAGAACCGCAGCGATCACGATGACCCCTACGGCCGCCACGAGTACGGTGGCACCATAGCCGATCAGCCTGACACCGATCCTGCGATCCGAGGGTGTCATGGCGCGATCTTCTCCACAGCGACGATCCGGCTACCCGCAAACACCGGCTCCGATGGGCCGGCGGCCCTGAGATGCTCGATGGTCTGCTCGGGGTACGCGTCGTTCAGCCACAGGCCCCCGCCCGTCTCGACCGAGGCGGCATACTTGAGCTTGGTCTCCGAGCGGCGCATGGGGTAGAACTCCACGTGGAAGTGGTAGCCTTCGCATGCCCGAAGCTGGTGGAACAGCATCATGTACTGCATCGGCCCCTCGAAGAGGGCTTCGTACTTGCCGGTGACCAGGCCCAGCATCGCCGCCAGCTCCCGCTTGTCCTCGGCGTCCATCTCGGCCATGGACGGTTTCGAGTGGTCCTTGGCGTAGATGTGAATCTCGTAGGGTAGCCGCGCGTAGAAGGGCATCACGGCCAGGTAGCGGCTCGACTCGTGGAGGATCCGTGCGCCCGAGCGCTTCTCGCCTTCGATCACGTCGCAGAAGATGCAGCGTCCCTCGGAGCTGGCCCTCTCGGCGTTCTGCTTCTCGGCGAGGACCCGGGGCGGCACCAGGGAGAAGGCGTAGAGCTGCCCGTGGGGATGATGCAGCGTGACCCCCACGTCTTCGCCTCGGTTCTCGAAGATGAGCACACACTCGATGGCTGGATGGGCCGACAGCTCGACGAACCGATCACACCAGGCGTGGGTCAGCACATGAAGCTGCTCTGGATCGAGACTCGCCAAGCAGTTGTCGTGCTCGGGGCTGTAGCAGATGACTTCGCACTTGCCCACTGCCGGGCGAACGTCCGTTGGCGGATGGGGACCGGGGTCGGGTGGGGCTGGGTCCATGACCATGGAGGGGAACCTGTTATCGAACACCGTCACCGAGTACGGCTGGGGTGCCTCGTATCCGCCGACACACAGAGGGCACTTGTCGCTGGGGGGTAGCTGGGGCCGATCCATGCGGAAGCCCGCACACACGGTGTAGTCGCCCAGCAGGGGGTTGTACCGCATCTCGGGGCCTCGGCTCATCGTGGTCCCCTCGGCCGGGCCCTCGGCCTCTCGCCTCGGTGGGCCTTCACCCACGGCGACGGGATCGTAGTAGCGGAGCGTGCGCGCATCGGTGCGCAGCACGTCGGAGCGGTACACCTTGATCTCAGGCAAGAGACGACTTCCTCCCCATGGGGCGCGGTCGGTGGATCCAGTGTATTCTACCCGATGCGGGCCGGGTTGCCCTGCATGACCAGGGGACGCCTGGGAAGCGCCGAGTCCATGGGAAGAGGACGTCCCGCCATGAGCTTCCTTAGCATCAGCCGGTATGAGATCCGGATACTGAGCCTCATCGCCACCCTTGCCGCGACCTTGCTTGTGGTGCTCGGCCAGATGGAGCCAAGCCACGGGCCCTGGGACGTTCTCGGCAGTATGCTCCTGATCACCCCGACGGCGATGCTGCTGGTCGTCGGCCTCCCCCGTGTCCGCGACCGTTTCGGGGAGCTGCTCGATCGCTCCATACTCTGGGCCTTCGCGCCCCCTGCTGTGGCCCTTGCTGTTGTCGCGCTCTACCTCAGCATGGTGGAGCCCGGCCTGGGTGATCGTCTACCGAGCGTCGCCGTCTACCTACTCCTGCCGGCGCTGCTGTATACGGTGGCCAGGCCCGATGCCGACCCTGCGGATGGCCTCTGGGCGCGCGATCTGGTCGTCATCGCCGGACTCGTCGGCCCGATCATGGCGGGTCTGCTGACCGAGCGGGTCACGCCCCTCGGGCAGGTCCCGGTCGACCTAGCCCTCGGCCTCATGGCGGGCATCCCAGCCGTGCTGCTGGTCCGGCCCACGCCCGGCCATGGGTACAACTGGGAGCTGTCGTGGCGCGACGTAGGCTGGCTGGCGGGCGGACTGGCCGTGGCCAGCGCCACACTCATCCCGACAGGCCTCATCACCGGCTTCAGCGAGCCGCGCGAAGAGCTGCTGCCCATCCCCAAGATGATCGGCATAGGCGTCTACTTCTTCGTGCTCATCGGCCTGGGTCAGGAGCTGCTCTTCCGGGGGTTCCTCCAGAACCTGCTTGCTCGCCGGCTCAAGCGATGGCGCGCCACCAGCCATGCTTGGGGCGACTGGCTCGCACTGATAGTCACGAGCGTGATCTTTGGGATCTCGCACTACCCTCTGAGCCCCCAGCCGGGGCTGTACATAGCCATTACCACCTTCCTGGGTCTCGTCGTGGGCTACGTATGGATGAGATCCGGTAGCCTCCTGGCCGCCACCCTCATTCATACAGGGGTCAACTGGGTTTGGGTGAACTTCATACCTAGTCCGGATGGCTTTTCGGCTCTGGCTTCCTGAGCCAGCCCCGAAGAAAGGGATGACCACGCGATGATCAGCGCATTCGCTCACGCCTGCTACCGGGTCAGCGACCTGGACCGTTCCTTGGAGTTCTACTGCGGCAAGCTGGGATGTACCCACGCCTTCGACTTCGTCAACGACGACGGCGTTCGATTCGGGGTGTACATCAAGGTCGCCGGCCGCAGCTTCATCGAGCTGTTCACCGGCCTGGAATCCGAGCCGGCGGGCGAGGGCTCGTACATGCACATCTGCCTGGAGGTGCCCGACCTGGAGGCCGCCGTGGCCGACCTGCGGGCCAAGGGCGTGGAGGTCACCGACCCCCACTTCGGTGCCGACAACAGTTGGCAGTCTTGGATCACCGACCCCGACGGCAACCGCATCGAGCTGCACTGCTACACCGAGGACAGCCTCCAGAACCCATGGCTTGACTGAACCCGATCGAGTGTAGGAACGTCCCCCAGGGGACGCACCGCAGAAGGAGGATTACGTATGCGATTGACCATGGCCCTGCTAGCCATCATCGTCGCTAGCACCGGCGCCCATGCCCGCACTTTCACCTTCGAGGGTGGACCCGGTGGCAGTCCGGAGACACCGTACCGCTTCGTGATGACCGGGGACCCTGGAGACCGCCAGTACGAGGTAGTGAGCTCAGCGGGTGCCGCCTTCCCTGTGCAGGCCGAGACGCTCGGTCGGCAGACCTGGGGCTACTTCATCGTGCCCGCGCTGGATCCCGGGGCGACCTTGGAGCTGAATCTTCGGCAGACCGGCAGAAAGTGGACGCCGGAGGTCCAGGTCCATGAGGTCGACGGCGCCGTCCAGGTCGACATACGGGGCGAGCTCTTCACCCGATATGTCACCGAAGACACGCCCAAGCCGTACTGTTACCCCGTCATCGGGCCCACGGGCGCGCCGGTGACTCGGAACTACCCCATGGTGCCCGGCGTGGAGGGCGAGGCCGAAGATCACCCCCACCATATGTCGCTCTACTTCGGCCACGGAGAGGTCAACCACCGGGACTTCTGGGCCATCGGCGACGACCGCGGACGCACCGTTCACCGAGAGTTCGTCGACCTGGTCTCGGGGCCGGTCTTCGGGTCCTTGACCGCCGTCACCGACTGGGTCGACCAGGAGGGCGTGACGGTATGCAACGACATCCGGACCATCAGGTTCTATGCGACCCGGGGCGCCCGGGTCATGGATTATGAGGTCACGGTGCGCGCCGACGACGGCCCGGTGCACTTCGGTGACACCAAGGAGGGCATGATGTCCTTCCGCGTGGCCGGGAGCATGAAGGTGGATTCGGGCGGCACCATCATCAACTCCGAGGGGCAGACCAACGCCGACGCATGGGGCAAGAAGGCCCGCTGGTGCGACAACTACGGGCCGCTGGAGGGGGAGACGGTGGGCATTGCCATCCTCGATGCCCCCGTGAACCTCCGCCATCCCACCACCTGGCATGTGCGGAACTACGGGCTCTTCGGCGCCAACCCCTTCGGCCTGAAGTACTACCTGGGCGACGCAGCGCCCGACGGCACGCTGGACCTGGCCGAGGGTGAGGAGATCCCCTTCCGGTACCGTTTCGTGATCCACGAGGGCACCGCCGAGGAGGCCCAGATCGACGAGCGGTGGGAGTACTACGCTCGGGGGTTCGACGACCCGGCCTTCCGGTAGAGACTTGGTTGGGTGGGACGGCTCCGACGCCGTCCCACCCAACTCCTGGCTACGAACGCTATCTCGATCACTCCATGGTGAGCGTAACTTCCACCACGTCGCCCGCGGTCAGCTCGGCCGCGTCGTTGAGAGCGATCCGCACCTCGTCCTCCTGCGAGCAATCGGCGCCGACCTCGGTGCCATTGACCTCCACCTTGCAGTCGACGACCGTCTTGCCCTCGTCGACCTCGAATACCATGTCGCGGAGGGTGACCGTGCCGTGGCGCAGTTCGATGCGCTCGGTCTGATGGTTGCCTCGGTCGCGCTCCTGGATGAACAGCCCCCATCCCTCGGCGAGGGTGAAGAAGCTGCGGTGCTCCCATGGCTGCCACTTGGGCTTGAACCCCAGTAGGCCAGAGGGACAATCCACAACGAGCCCCTGGCTGGCGACCATCAGGCCGTACGAGCTGAGGGCGCGAGCGTAGAACTTGCCGCACTCCAGCTCATCGAAGGGATTGCCTGAGCCGCACACGCCGCCACCCGAGTTGAGGTTCTGCCTGGGGCGCCCATCATAGCGGGACCGGGCCATGGACACGATGGTGCGAGCTTCGTCGAAGAGCCCTTGGTAGACCATGAGACCCGCGGTGGAGTACTCGATGCCCGTCCATACCTCGATGGAGTAGAGGGTGTACGGGTCGGGACGGTCGTTGTCGGGCCAGGTGCACATGTACAGGCCGCCATCGCCGTCGTCCACATACCGCCTGGGGATCTGCGGCAGGCCGTCGAAGCTCTCCTTGTAGTTGTGGCGGAAGATGGAGCGGCACGCCTGACTCACCCGGCTTGACGGATAGAGATAGTCGCCGCCCAGCATTAGCGTCCACCACTGGCCCAAGAGCTGGTCCGAGTGGCAGCCGTTGTTGTAGTCGTGCGCGGGCTCGTCGCCGGGGATCTGGTAGTAGTACGTGCCGTTCCAGAGGAGGCTGTCCTGCTCCTCCATACCCCGCTCCTTGATGTCGGTCCAGCGCGTCCGAGAGAAGTCGTCGCCCATGACCTCGGCGAGCCGGGCCGACGCCTCGAGAGCGCTCAAGTACTGGCTCCCGATGAAGGTATTGAGGCCCGAGACGGCGGTGTCGTACGTGTTCCACTGATGGCCCACGGTGACGCCGCGCTCATCCTCGTCGAAGCTCTCGATGAACCACTCCATCGCCTTCCGTAGGTTCGGGTAGACCTTCTTCAGGAAGGAGTCGTCGGCGCTTAGCTGATGCTCGCGCAGCGTCGCCTCGATGACCGCACAGTGGCCATCCACAAAGGCGTTGTGGGGCGAGTGCTGGCGGTGACTGGTCTCGCCGCTATCGTGGATGTACGTGATCAGATCGGACACCCGCAGGTTCCGGCCGATCTCGGGCCAGAGCCGGGCATGGGTCTGGGCGTAGTTCCACACATGAGTGCAGTTGAGGGGACAGCAGCCGTAGCAGCCCTCGAAACCGCCGAAGTACCCCGATGCGTCCCGCCAGCAAGTCGGCCCGCGGGGAATCACCGACTGGCTGGTGATGGCATCGATGAACTCCTCGGGGATGTTCGACTGGTAGATGGTCTTGTGATACAACTCCGTGGCCGTCGTCAGCGACTCCATCTCCGACTGAAGGTACTCGGCAACGGTGGCGGCATCGGGGAAGATCTCGGCATAGTAGTTGCCCTCGTGGCCCAGCCGCTCGGCGTTGGGGAAATGCCACGTCAGGCTGAAGGTCACGGTGGCCTCATCGCCCGGCCGCAGCGTGAGCGGTGCGCCGACGGCGGCATTGTAGGTGCTGCCCGGCTCGCTGCGGCCGCTAACGCGCACCCGTGGAACGCGGCCCGTTGTCTCGAAGGCCCTCACCAGGTCTTCGTGCTCGGTCCAGTTCGCGGTCCCGAAGGCCGAGTCGGCATGGACGTTCAGTGTCATGCTACCCCAGCCTGTGCGAGTCGACTCGAAGCTCACCTGAGAGTCGAAACCGGCCGCGGCCACCAGGAAGGCCCGGCTCCACTCCCACGGCATGGGCTCCTCGCTGAGGGAGATGACCACCCTGGCGTCACCCAGCTTGGTCGAGACGATCAGCGGATGGCCGCCCGCCGTCTTGGCGAGGACTTGCAGGCCATCGCCCTTGAGGTCTTGCAGCCGCACCACGTCGCCGGGCCGCCAGTCGGGCAGGCCGGCCGTGTCCACATCGCCGCTGACCTCGAAGTCACCGACCTCCATCGTTACCACGGGCCCGTACTCGAGGGCCAGCAGCGGGGCGAGCCGGCCCATGGGTACCAGCAGGCGCAGCAGTCGGTCGGGCGGCGCGTCGGACATGACGATATGGTCGATGTTGATGTGGCCCCAGCCATCGGAGCGCTGGTCCACGATCTCGAAGCGCGCCTCTTTGCCCCGGAGCGATTCCACGTCCCAGGTGGCGGGCAGGAGCTGCTCGCTGTTGCGACCGGTCTCGGTGCGCACCACCTCACCATCGACCACCAGGTTGATGCACGTCTCGTTGGGGTGGTTGCCGCCCCCGATCAGGAAGCCGATGTACTTCCGCTCGATGGTGAAGGGTTTGGAGATGAGTCGCCCCTTGGGCCCATCGTTCGGCAGGAAGGTGTTGACCAAGCCATCGCCCACGAAGCCGGTGACCTGCTGTTGGCTGCCCTCGGTGCCACCCGAGGGGGCGTCGCCGAAGCCGCTGCCCTCCACGGTCCAGCCCTCGTAGTTGGGCTTCTCGAAGTCCTCGAACACATCCAGGGCCTCCCAGCCGTGGATGAGCTGCTGAGCCCGGGGCAGGTCCTCGAAGAACCCCGCGCTCGCCGATGCGCACAGGGCTACCGCATTGCGGTCCGATAGGCCCGCTAGGGCCTCGAGCTGGTGGATGGACCCCATGCCCGACTCGGCCATGGCCTCGACGGTGTCCAGACGCTCCATGTACAGCAGCGCCTTGTCCGAGGCCTTCCGGGTCTCGGGATCTCGGGCGCGCAGGAACCCCGGGGGCGGAGGCTCGGTGGCCGTGTCCATGACCACGGAGTAGCCGTCATCGGTGCGCTCCAGCCGGTTCTCGTTGAGTGCGTACTCAGTGCAGCTCACGCCGTCGATGTGCGCCGCCCCGTCCCAGCCCACGGCGTTCTGCAGGGCACCGAGGAGCGAGACCTGGGCCGTCTCGTTGCCCTCGTTCTTCAGGTTGAAGCGGAAGATGGCGCACGGGATACTGCTATTATCCGTGTCCGTGGGGATCATGGGGTTGAAAGCATCCATGCGGACCGAGACGGGCGTACCCGTATCGAAGAAGAGGCGGGCCATGGGGTAGCCGCCCTCATAGACCAGCGAGGGGCAGGCCTCGAACCCGTACTCGGGCTCGGTCTGCAGGATCCGGACCACCGGATCCTCGCCCTGCCTCTCCACCCGGAGGGCGAAGAAGCTGTCGGGCACTCGGTTCTCGGTGTAGTTGTTGAAGATCTGCCATACGCGCAGGCGTCCTTGGCCGTCGAGCCAGATGGTGCCGGTGCCGATGCCACCGATGGGCATGGCTACGGCACCCAGGTGCTCGCCGGTATAGGTGCGCGGCGGAGTCATGGCATAGCGGTCGTACTCGGGCAGCAGCCGAGTGGCGCCGGGAGCCGTGGGCAGGCCCACCGCTTTCCCCGCGAACAGCGAGCCGCCCCACAGGGCGACGGCTCCAACGCCCAGCGACTTCAGGAACTCGCGCCGGGATAGCTCCAAGGGCGATGGACCACAGCCCGTTCCGCTGCAGTCACACTCTCTTGGCATATCGGGTAACCCCCTTTGTGGATTGGGGCCGGAAGCCGGCCCGTACAGACAAAACGGCGCCGCCCCCAGGCCAGCGCCGTCTCTTGTTCCGACTACGACCGATAGAGCCCTCCGGGTTTCGGCACCTACCCCAGGATCGCGCTCCGGCGTGAGTAAGACTCGCTCGACTCCACCGACCGCGCGAAGGCGGCCATGAGCCGTGTCATGTTCCACAGGTCGCCCATGTGCACCACCTCCGAGGGGGTATGCAGGTACCGCTCGGGCGCACCCAGCAGCCCCACCGGCGTGCCGCCCTTGGACTTAAAGAAGGCCATGGCATCGGTCGGTGTCTGGCCCGGCCATGCCTGTACCTGGTAGGGGATCTGCGATTCCTTAGCCGAGTCGACCAGGCCCTCGAAGACTCGGGGCGCGATGTTGGCGCCGCGCACGATGCACGGCCCCGAGCCCAGCTTCAGCTCACCGAACCGGCGGGCGTCGCAATCGGGCACATCGGTCACGAAGGGCCATACATCGGCAGCGATGACCACGTCCAGCGGAAGGGAGTGGGCCAGGGTCGTGGCGCCCACCATGCTGACCTCCTCCTGCACGCACGACAGGGCCGCGACACGGGCCGGACCCTGGAAGCCTTCTTCCTTCAGCAGCCGGAGCGCCTCGAAGGCACAGAACACCGAGATCCGGTTATCCAGGCCACAGGACATGAGCAGGTCCCGGCCCAGCAGCGTCGGTGGGCCGTCGTAGGTGATGGGATCACCCAGGGCCACCGACTGCCTGGCCTCGGAGCCGCTGCGGGCGCCGATGTCGATCCAGTACTCGTGGATCTTCTTGGTCTTCGTGCGGTCCTCGGCCTCGCCGTAGTGCAGCGGCTGCTTGCCGATCACGCCCGGGACAGGGCCGTGCTTGGTGTGGACCGTCACCCGGCGGGCGTAGACCTCCCACGAGCCCCCCACGAAGTCCACGTGCAGGAAGCCATCATCGTTGATGTGCTTCACCGTCATGCCGATCTGGTCCACATGCCCTTCGAGGCCAACCAGGGGGCCGTCGTCGGGTCCGAGAATGGCCCACACGTTGCCGTGGACGTCGGCCTCGGGCTCCAGGCCCAGATGACGGGCGTAGTCGGCTACGACGCGCTGGCCGGGATCCTCATACCCGCTGATACTCGGGGTGGCGAGAAGCTCGAATAGAAAATCCAGGCTTCGTTGGGGATACTCGTGCTTGGCGGCTTCCATGGAGTGGTCCGTCCCTTCATACGGTGAGCGCGGGCCCGCGTAGCCTTCGGCAACTCCCGGCGGTGTCCTGCCGGCGCCTTCGGGCGTAAACTAGGAGCTGGAGCTTGGCGAGAAACTGGGAGAGATGTTCCTCATGGAGCGAAACAACTTGCGGGTCATGCCGCTTTCGGGCTGGATCAGTCTCGCCGCGATCATCGGCATTGCGGTGCTGGTGGGCGTGGTGATGCGCCATTGGGGCGAGGCCCACGAAGAGCAACAGGCTGAGAAGGAGCGGGCGGCGACGCCCGTGGTCGACCCGGAAGCAGGGCCCGAGCCCACGCCCGAACCGGAGCCCGAGGGCCCGAACGTGGGCGAGCTGCTGGAGGCCCTGGCACCCTCCACCGACGCGGAGGGTAGGATCCAAGCCATCGAGGCCGCTACCGACCAGAGGCTGCTCGGGGAAGAGCGCCAGCGAGTGGCGGATGCGGTGGTGCAGGCGGCCAGCCCGGCGGCGGGGCCCGACGTACGGATGGCCGCCCTGGCAGCCTTCGCCGCGCTGGGCGCAGACGGTGAATCGGCCATCGCCAAGCTCCGTGCCGCCTTGGAGGATCCCGACGAGAGAATCCGCATCGCGGGCCTGGAGGCCGTTGCTGAGATCGGCCCGGCGGCGGTGGATGCGATGCCGTCGGTCCTGCGGTCCATGGAGGAGGAGAGCCCCGACGAGGTGGCAGCCGCGGCCCTGGCGCTGGGATCCCTGGGCCGGGCGGCCGAGGACCACGTTGGCTTGCTAGAGAGCCTCCTCGAATCCGATCCCGAGGGCCCCGAGCCATGGGCGGCTGCCCGAGCGCTGGCCCGGCTGGGCGACCCCGGCGAGGCGATCCTCCTGGACGCCATCCAGGAGGGCGACCCTTGGGTCCGCTACTATGCCGCGAGCGCGCTCCTGAGAAAGGACCCGGATCCCAGCGTGACCCAGGAGACCGCTGCCGAGGCGGCGGACGCGCTGGTGGCTGAGCTCGAAGTGGACTCGGCATCCCCTCCTGAGTGAGGGGCACGAGTGCCTTTCGTCCCCCTTCTCAAGGGGGACCATAGGGGGTTCCATTCATACCGGTGGCAGCGGGGTTCCCGCTCAGAGTCTTCTGAACGCCCTCGGCGCAGGATGAGAGGAAGCGTCCCCCCGCGCGGTTGCGGGGGGACGCCGGGTGCTACATCGTGACCTCGTACATGTCCTCAGGGAAGGGCAGCGTCTCGCCCGTGGCGATGGCCTGGTTGGCCATAATGGCATCGGCGGCGCTCTTCATGCCGATCATGCCATCACAACTCGGCAGCTTCATCTCCCGGCAGGAGATGACGAACTCCTCGAACTCGACCTGGTAGGTCATCTTCTGGAGATGGCCTTCCTCGTCGATGAGGGTGCTGATAGGCTGGCCAGCCAGGGGCGGGCCCTCGGTGACGGTGGCGTCCAGGAGGATGGCCTCGTGGCCGCCAATGTCCGTCTTGTGGGCCATGTCCATCCAGATCTCGCGCTGGGTGCCCTCCTCGGGGAAGAACCAGCCCATGCTGTCCGTCGGGCCAGGGTTGAGGTGGGTCATGACTAGCGTGCCCTCGGTGCCCTTGATGACCTCGTGGCACTGGTTGCCGAAGATGCTGAAGGCATTGGTGGTGCCCGAGATGTAGTCGAACGTCACGCCGCCGGGGTACTGGAAGCTGACGTGGACGTTGTCGGGCACGGTGCGTCCATCGTCGTAGAAGTCGACCCCACCCATGCCCTGAACGGCGGTGGGCGTCCGGTCGAGCATCCAGGTGACCACATCGATCTGGTGGCTCGCCAGCTCGGTCATCAGGCCGCCTGAGTACTCCTGGTACAGCCGCCAGTTGACGAGGTGATCGGCGTCGGGGTAGCCCCACTCGGTGAAGTCTCCCTCGATGGCCACGGGCCGGCGCCACGAGTTGTTGCGGTTCCACTGAGCGTAGACCGACGTGATCTGGCCCAGCAGCCCGCCCTCGACGAAGGTACGCTTGGCATGCCAGTACAGCGGATGGTAGCGCAGGTGGTGGCCGATCTGCAGGATCTTGTTGGCCGACATCTGCGCCCGGATCATGTCCTTGCACTCGTCCACCGTGTAGGCCATGCACTTCTCGCAGAAGACATGCAGCCCCGTCTCGAAGGCGGCGATGGCGATGGGTGCGTGCCAGTGCAACGGCACGGCGATGGCCACGGCGTCCATCTCGACGCTCTCCAGCATGTCTTGGTAGTTGGTGAAGGTCGGGACGTTCCCGCCCTCCTCGATGCGCTCGGCGGCGCCCTTAGCCTTCTCCTCGACGATGTCGCACGTGGCAACCCACTCGATCTCGGGGACGCGCAGGGCGTTGGTCAGCAGGACGGTGCCCTGCCCACCGCACCCTACGAGCCCCATCCGAAGCTTCTGGCCGTCCTGGGCCCGGGCCGAGCTGGCGGCCACATGGGCACCCACGGCGACGGTCGCGGCTGTCTTGAGGAACTGTCTACGGTCCAGTCCCGAATTGTCCATCATGTCTACGACTCTCCTCCATTTCTCATCCCAACCTGCCCGCGCAAAGGCGCCCTCCGCTCACCACCGGGAGCGGCTAGCCGCCAGCATCGGGAGGTCGAGTCCGTTCCAGGGGTTCGCACCCGATCTGGTTGATCTCGGGTGAATCTTCCTCATCCAGTGTCATCATCAGCGCGCACTCACCATTGTTCGAGCAAAGGGCCTCCGTATCCTCGGGGCCGAGGACCACGAAGGCGGTGGACAGAGCATCGGCTCTCGTTGCCGACGACGTGATGGAGCACGCGGCGCGTACTCCTTGAGCTGGCCAGCCCGACCGCGGATCCACGATATGCCCGTACCGCACCCCGTCCTCGACGAAGAATCTCCGGAAATCTCCCGAGGTGGACAGCGCCTGGTCCACGAGATGGACGGCGCCCAGCCGCTCCGTATCCTGGCCAGCCGGCCGAATTCCCAGCCGCCAGCCTTCGGGGTCGATGGGCGGCTGGCCCAGGGCGTAGATGGTGCTGCCACCGGACTCGGCCAGGGCGCAGTCGGCTCCATGGTGGCGAAGGTACTCCACGACCCGGTCGACCACGTAGCCCTTGCCGATGCCGCCCAGGTTCAGCTCCACGCCCTCTCGGTCGAAGGCCACCGTCCTCGCCTCGGGATCCAGGATGACGTGGTGCATGCCCACGACGTCGAGGGCTCTCGAGATCTCCTCGCTTGGGGGGACGCGTCCGTCTTTGCGGTAGAAGCCCCAGCACCGGATCAGCGGCCCCACGGTGATGTCGAAGGCGCCACGGGTCAGGCTGGTCAGCTCCGAGCATTCCACGAGCAGCTCGAATAGCCTAGGCTCGACGGGCACGGGCTCCCGATGGGCACGGCTGTTGATCCAGCCGATGTCGCTGCTCGGGCGGTAGTGGCTGAGCTGCATCTCCAGCGGGTGGACCACGTCGGTGAAGGCGGACTCGATGAGGGCCCGCAGCTCCACCTCGGGCCGGTCGCCATCCAGGATGATCTGGAAGACCGATCCCATGGCCTCCTCGCGGCGCCGCAGGCGGTAGTCGCCCGCGCCCACCTCGAGGCCGCCGTGCTGATTGTCCACTGCCTGGGCTGATCTCATGACGGGTATATGACGATTGAGCTATGGGGTTGGTTCGCGATTCGATTCGCCCGCCCCGCCGGACTTCACGCCGATCACCCGGGGCGGGTACTCAAGGAAGACGCCCGTAACGTAGATGGCATCATCGTCGGCGGCCACGGCCACGCCGTAGCCCATTCCCGTCCAATCGGGATCGAGGATGATGGACCGCGGCCCATCCTCGGCCATGAGCTCGGCGTGGATGGCATCCAGATCATCCATGGTCACGCCGTCCCGGGCGATGACGAAGCCGATGACCTCATCGACGCGGTCGTGCGGGATCCCGGCGCGATCGAGCCGGCCCGCCTCATCTCGCCCCCGGCCATCCACGTGGTCGAAGAAGCCGCCGTCGAGCATCGACTCGGAGTGGCCCCTGGCCACGGCCGAGACATCGTACCGGATGGCCAGGTCCTCCACGCCCGCCTCGGAGCGGGACTCCCGGACCAGCGCGTGCATATGCTCCTCGAGCTGCAGGATGCGCGTGGCGGAGGCCCCCTCACTCCCCAGGCCGATCCCCTCGATATCGCCCACGTCCAGGTTCAGGGGAGTCGTGCACGACAGGCTTCCCGCGAGTGGGACCGCCACCAGGAGCAGCGCCAGACGGCTGTAAGGACTCACTCCTCGACTACCTCCTGAAGTACTCCATCGGTCTGCCGGACAACGTACTTGACGGTGAACGGTGCAGCGAAGAGGTCGTACACGTACCCCACATCGGTGTAGGCGAACTGCACGGCCACATAGACCTGATCGGCGATGGCGTACACGTCTCGCATGAGCCTGAAGAACCCCTCGGCGATCCCCGCGTCCTCGATCCCCTCGACCAAGTCGATGAGCACATCGGTCAGCCCCACGCCCACGGAGAACTCCAGGACGGTCAGTAGGACGTCCGACAGGTGCATCGTCTGGAGGCTCGCCTCCAGGTCGCGCGGATCGGCGACCTCGCCCAGGGCCTCGAGAACATCCTGTACCCGATCCTGCCATTCCTCGATGGCCGGGTCGTCCTGGGGGAAGAACCCCAGGGCATCGGAGACCACGGTGGTCAGGTTCAGGGAGTTCACGAGCGATGCCTGCCCCCAAGGCGTGTCGGGATCGATCACGTCTTCGGCCGGCGCATCCAGGTTCAGGCCCTTGTAGAAGCTGATGACGTACTGGCCGTCCGGCAGTGAGACGGCCTCCTTCACCGGCAGGCTCTTCTCGATGAACGGCCAGCGGGGCACGGCGGTGAAGTAGTTGGCGCGCCCATAGAGGAGGCCATCGACCACCACCTCGCCCTCGGACGTCTCGATGCGGTAGCCGTACGCCGTCAGGCGGGGATTCACCAGGTTGACGTCCTGGCCCGGCAGATCCTCCAGGTTCGGTGCGGCCAGGGAGCCAATGTCGGCCCGGGTGCTGACCACGGCGCGAGCCGCGGCTACCGAGACGTCCGTCGCTAGTCGCAGCCCCCCCGATGCCACGGCGGCGCTCAGGTAGGCCGTGGGGCGGGTAGAGAGGAGCTCCTCGGCTTCGGCTTGGACGGGCGCCAGGTCCTCGCTCGCCGAAGCGGTCGAGAGGATGCGGGCGCGCTCGTCGGCGGGAGCCATCATAACTGCGGGGCTGATGTAGACGTTGCCCAGGGCGATCTCGCGGGAAGACAGGACTCGGCGGTCGGGCTCTTCCGATGGCGGCACGTAGGCGACAGCGGCGGGGGCGCCCGTGTCCTTGGCCACGAGTATGCCGACGATCCCCCCATCGGAGCTGGCCACGGGCACGGTCACGGTGGTGGATTCGCTCAGGCTGCGGCGTCCGGCAACGGTCACCAGGTCCAGCTCCGCGGCGGCGGCATCGGGCAGCTCGACGCGTATCTCGGCCTCGGTGATAGGCTGGGCGGGCTTGGTCCAGGGGTCGGGCCGGCGATCGTAATCGGGGGTCGCTTCATCGATGGGCTCCAGCGGCGTCGCCGGCAGATCGAGAGACCCCGATCCGCCGCCGGCACAGCCTGCCAGCACCGCGGCGACCACTGCGGCGCCGAGGAACAGCCAGATCGCTCGACCGTATGGTCGATGAGATGGGTTTCGGGTCATGGTGGTTCCCGTTTCTGCGCACTTTGGGGCGCTCGTCGGGACCGTGGGGCGAAACGGCCTTGATACAATTGTACGCGTGGCCGGCATGCGGCGGCAAGGAGACCGCATGGCACGCTATCCTACGTACATGAGGAGACCGCCCATGCCAGAGGACATACGCACCCTGGGCACCGAGCAGCGACATCCCCGCTCGGGGACCCTGGATCAACTCCCGCCCCTCGCCTTTGTGACCTTGATGAACGACATAGACTCCGAGGTGCTGCCTGCGGTGCGGGCGGCGGCGCCGGCCATCGCCCAGGCGATCGAGGCCAGCGCGGAGCGCATCGCACGCGGGGGCCGCATTATCTACTTCGGCGCGGGCACCAGTGGCCGCCTGGGCATGCTCGATGCCGCGGAGTGCCCGCCCACCTTCGGCGTTGAGCCCGAGCTGGTTCAGGCTCAGTTGGCCGGGGGGCCCGAGGCCTTCCAGCGCGCCAAGGAGGGAGTGGAGGACTCCCCGGACGCCGGAGCAGCCGACGTGGAGGCTCTGGGTGCCGGCGAGCGGGATGTAGCTGTGGGGATCGCGGCCAGTGGCCGCACGCCATACGTGCTCGGGGCGCTGGAACGCGGCGGGGAGGTGGGCGCTCTGACCGTGGCCATCGCGTGCGTTGAAGGCAGCGCTATCGGCCGGGTGGCCCAAGTCGCGATCGAGGTCGTTACAGGTCCCGAGATCCTGACGGGCTCCACGCGCCTGAAGGCCGGGACAGCGCAGAAGATGGTCCTGAACATGCTGAGCACCGGCGCCATGGTGCAGGTGGGCAAGGTCTACGAGAACCTGATGGTCGACGTGAAGGCCACCAATGCCAAGCTCCGCCAGCGGGCCGTTGGCATCGTCCGCGAGGTCACCGGGGAGCCTGACGACAGGGCCCAGGCTGCTCTGGAGGCCTGTGAGTGGTCGGTCAAGCCTGCATGCCTGGTGGCCGCGCGCGGCCTGAGCCCCGCTGAGGCCAGCGCCCTCTTGAGCAGACACGGTGGCCGCCTGCGTGAGGCGCTAAGGGGCTCGGACGGATCCTGAGTCCTGTCCCTCGGACCCAGCTCGGCGGGCTCTCAGCACGCCAAGGCGCCCACCCCGTCGACCTCGAACAGCAGGTCGTCTCGGCACACGTCCGCCCTCACCCAGATGCCGTGGGCGGCCATGGGATCCCAGCTCTCGACGACGGCTCGGGCCTCGGCGGGATCGCAGCCGGGCTTCACGAACAGGGTGGACGGTAGGAAGGTCGCCTTCTCGATTCCCTTGGACTGGAGCAGCGCTTCCACGTTCTCCATAGTGAACTCCGTCTGGGCCTTCAGGTCGTCAATGTACAGCGAGTTCCCCGCCAGGTCGATGGAAGCGGTTCCGGACACGTGCATGGTCGACGCGCCGCCGAAGTCGAGCACCGAGGCGCGAGAGAAACAAGATCCGTAGATCTCGGGTGAGCGCTGAGCCGGGCTCTGGAGGGCCTCGATGGCGACCTGCGTCCGGCCTGGGCCGGTAACGGCCAGCAGATCCATCGCCCCCCAGGCGCCGCCCTGCGGCGTCACTTCGATCCCCGTGCTGGCCGGTGGCCAGGGGTGGGCTGCATCGGGGGGCACCAGGCTTCGGTAGAACCGCGTGCGGCCTTCGTTGAACTCATCGTACCATGACAGGATGTCCCGCAGGTAGATCCACGTGCGGACCACGTCGGAGTAGCTCGCTCCGAGGGACTCCAGGCTGGCCGAGGCCCGATCGAACATGTCGAAGGTGGCCTGGTCCAGCGGCCGGTCGCCGCTCAGGATGCGGAAGTCGGCCAGGAAGAGAAGGTCCAGTCCGTCCAGCTTGACCCGAGTGCCGCGCACGCCGCGGTCGGCCTGAATGGCCTCGACCGGCGCCCTCGACACCGCCGTGATCTGCACGCCCGCCAGACCCTCGCCAACCACCGGCCCCCCCTCCAGATACGTCACCGGCCAGGCCTGGGGCCGCGCGGGCGCCAGCTCCGTTCTGGCAGCGGCGACTTGGGCGGCATACTCCAGGCTGCAGAAGACGCGCTCGGAGACGATGGCGGCGTCATGCTCGCTGCCCCATCGTTCCAGGGCGCGGTATACCTCCTTCGCCTGCTCCAGGGGTGAATGGTCCTCGATGTGAGCGGGAACGGCGGTCGCATGGATCTCGGTGAAGTCCTTGCGCCGTATCTCGAGCCAGCTTACTCCCTCGGATAGCTGGCGGCTCACGATGGGATCCTCGGTAACATGGGGCATGCGGTGGGGCCTCCAGGCGTGCCTGCGCCCTTCGCGGGGCGTCAGGGTACTCGAAAAACCGTATTGCCCTTCCCGACGCCCTTATACCTCCTTGGTTCGCCAAGGTGAGATGTATCGCGGAACGAGGCACCGGCGCCGCCATGGCGAATGGGGTTAGTCACCGGTGG
The DNA here is from genome assembly GCA_014730065.1 of Armatimonadia bacterium. Lineage (GTDB taxonomy): Bacteria > Armatimonadota > Zipacnadia > UBA1398 > UBA1398 > UBA1398. The sequence continues at coordinate 24,201 of WJIW01000067.1, forward strand.
CGCGGCGGCGGCTCGCCCACGCGTAACCGCTCGAACTCCTTGAGGAGCAGGAAGGCAGGCTTTGCGATGACGAGACGCTTTTTGGCCTACGCGGCCGTTGCCGCCATGGGAGTCGCCTTGGCCGTTATGCTGCAGGGAGCGACC
>WJIW01000631.1 GCA_014730065.1 Armatimonadia bacterium
CACAAAGGCTCTGGGCGAATCGGCTCTTGCCCGACCGGGCGCCGCCCAGTACGAGAGCGAGCAGACCTGTGTCATCCGTCGACAAGCTACTCCTCCGGTGGTGTGTCGATGCCCGCTTCGGCAAAGGTGGCCATCTCGCCCAGGACCTTCGCCGCCGCCTCGATGACATGCATGGCGAGCATAGCGCCGGTGCCTTCGCCGAGGCGCATGCCCAGGTCGAGCACCGGCTCCAATTGGAGAGCCTCCAACATGATGCCATGAGCGGGCTCGGCCGAGCGATGGCCGGCCATCATGTACTCCGTGCAGGGGGGGCAGGCCCGAGCCGCAACCAAGGCCGCCGCCGTCGAGATGAACCCATCGATGACGCAGGGCACCCGGCGGGCGGCGCAGGCGAGGATCACGCCCACCAGCCCCGCGATCTCCAGCCCGCCGAGCTTGGCGAGGACCTCCCAGGGGTCACCATGATCGGGTCGGTTCACCAGTAGCGCCGCCGTGACGACGGCGCTCTTGTGCCGGACGCCCTCCTCGGGCAGGCCGGCACCGGGCCCGGTCATCTCCTCGGGCTCGCGGTCGAGAAGGGCGCAGGCGATGGCTGTGGCCGCGGTGGTGTTGCCGATGCCCATCTCGCCCGTGGCGGCCAGGCCCAGGTCCTTCTCGACCCGAACGAGGGCCACCCCTGCGCGAACGGCCTCCCAGAGCTGCTCCTCGGTCATGGCCGGCTCGTGGGTCATGTCCGCCGTCCCGCGGGCCACCTTGGCGTCGACGACGCCATCCAGGTCGCCCAGATCGGTCCCAACGCCAACGTCGGCCACGACGATCTCGGCGCCGCCGTGCCGGGCCAGCACATTGATGGCCGCCCCGCCCCTCGCGAAGTTGGCGACCATCAGGCCGGTGACGCTGGAAGGGTACGGGCTGACGGCCTGATCGGTAACGCCATGATCGGCGGCGAGAACGAAGACCCGCTTGACGGCGAGGTCGGGCACTAGCTCGCCCGTCATGCCGGCCAGGCGGATGGCCAGCTCCTCGAGCCGGCCGAGGCTTCCGGGCGGCTTGGTGAGGGTCTTCTGCCTGACGGCGGCCGTCGTCGCGGCCTCGGGGATGGGGGGTGGAACGGACTCGATCAGTTGGGCCAGGTCGTCGGGTACGGGCAGTTTGGGCACACTAGGATCCTCTCGACTGCCACAAGCTACGGGTGTTCGAACGCCCCCGCGTCATACCTCCGGTGGCTGCGGCACGACGAGCACCTTGATCCGGTCCATCTCGCCCGAGTGCATTCGTGCCATGGCCTCGGGTACCTCCTCGAGGGGGACGCGCTGGGTGATGAGGGGCGCCAGATCCAGCCGATCCGCTTCCAGGGCGGCGATGGTCGTGGTCCATTCGTCCTCTTCGGCGGTCTCGCCCCAGGTGGCGTTCCACACCCCGACCAGGGTCAGCTCGCGTCGGAGGGCTTGCCAGTAGTCGTACTGATCCAAGGCGACGTCTCCCGACGGATTGCCCAGCAGCACCACCGTGCCCCGGGGCCGGGCCAAGCGCATGGACTGGGCGATGGTCGCCGCCGCCCCCACCCCTTCGATGACCACGTCGGCGCCGAGGCCATCGGTCTGAGCGGCGACCCACTCCACGGGATCGAGCGTCGACGCATCGGCGGCCTGGACCCCGAGCCGCCGCGCAAGCTCCAGCTTCATCGCCGTCCGGCTCAGGCCCAGGACCCTCGATGACCCCAGTCGCCCGGCCCACTGGGCCAGGATCAGCCCGATGGGTCCGAGACCGAGGACGCAGACCGACTTGCCCGAGACGTCGCCCGCCATGCGCAGGGCGTGGAGGGCGATGACCGAGGGCTCGACCAAGGCGGCCTCATCCAGGGAAACGGATTCGGGCACGCGGTACAGGTGGCCGAGGGGTGCCACCAGGTACTCGGCGAACCCCCCATTCCGCCGGGAGCCGATGTAGTCGTAGGTCGATGCCAGGTTGGGCAGGCCCTTGGCGACCATGGGGTCGGCGGGGTCGGGAAGCATGGGCTCAACCACGACCCGGTCGCCCGGCGACCACCGGCCGGCTGGGCCGCTGACCTCGGCAATGGTCCCCGACACCTCGTGGCCCGGGACCAGGGGCAGCTTGTGGGGGGTGTAGTCGAAGGTGCGGCCGAGGTCGGAGCCGCAGATACCGCACGCGGCCACCCGGATGAGGGCATGACCCTCGGGCGGCTGGGGCACGGGAATGTCCTCACAGCGGATGTCGCCGAGTCCGTGGATAACACAGGCGCGCACGGGCATTCCTCCTCCGGGAGTCGATTGTGCCCGCAGGGGGGCGATGGGGGCAAGGGAGTATGTAGCCGGCAGCCGGATGGCCGCCCACGCCACCGCTCGGCGCTTTTGACCCCCCCGCGGCGAGCGGCTAGAATGCCGCCGACACAAAGGTATCCCATGGGGGAACCACACTTGCTCCTTTTCGTCCTAAGCCCAGCAGGGGGCAGCCGGGGACGGCGGACCCCGGAAGACGACCCCGACCAGGCCCTTCTGGCGAAGGCGCGCGAGGGCGATATGGAAGCCTTCGCGGAGCTGATTCGCGAGCACGAGGGACGGGTCTACGGAATCGTCTGCCAGTACGTCAAGGACGAAGAGGAGGCGCGCGATCTCACCCGGGAGGTGTTCTACAAGGCCTTCCGATCCCTGAAGCGTTTCCGGGGAAGTAGCAAGTTCTCGAGCTGGATCTGCCGCATCGCCATCAACCGGAGTATCGACCACCTCCGGCGCAAGCGGAACGTGCGGGTCGAATCCCTCGATGCGCCCATCGCCACCGATGGAGGGGGCGAGGTCGAGAGGGAGCTGCCCGACAAGGCGGCCACTCCCGAGGAGCTGGTGACCCAGGACGAGCTGGGCGCCAAGATCCGCGAGGCCGTGGACCAGCTCTCGCCCAAACTCCGGACGGTCACGATTCTGAGGGAGTATCAGGGAATGTCCATCGAGGAGATCTCGGAGGTCCTGAAGATCTCCTCGGGCACGGTGAAGTCGAGAATCTTCCGCGCTAGGGAACGTCTGCGCGGCCTGCTTGCGTCCTATGTCGAGGGCAGTGATGTGGATGAAGATGACCAAAGCGTGTAGGAAGTACAGAGCGGACATCATCGAGTGGATCGACGGCAGCCTGACCGACGATGCCCGGCGCGCCTTCGAGGCCCATGTGGCGAGCTGCCCCGGCTGCCGCGAGGTGCTGCGCAGCCACGAGCGGATCCATCACATGACGTGTGAAGCCTGCCGCTCCACCGTGCTTCGGGCGTCCGTTGCGCCCGAGGTGGTCGAGATGGCCCGCAGCCGTCCGGTGGGCGGCCATAGTGGCGTCGCCTTCTACTGGGCCGGCGCGGGCGCTGCCGTTGCGGCGGTGGCCCTGGCCATCGTGCTTCTGTGGAATCCGTCGAGCCCCAGCCCCCAGCCCGGCGCCACGTCCGTCGGCACGGGCCCGTCGGTGGCCCAAGGCGAGTCGCTAAGTCTCGAGATGTGCGCCCGGGAGCATGCCCGGGCCTCGGTGGTCTTCGCGCCCGCCGACCGGGCGACATGGTCACTGGCACTGGCCGAGAGCAATCTGGACCTCGAGGAGCAGTAGGCGATGGCGAAGGAGAGCGGAGCGGCGA
>WJIW01000632.1 GCA_014730065.1 Armatimonadia bacterium
ATGGTGAGGGGCTGCATCCCGGCGGGCTGATGGCCCGGCGTTGGCGGGGCGGGGCCGGGCTCATCGGCGTCGGGGGCGGCTGCGGCGGAGTCGCTCGGAGCCACAGTGGTCACCTCACCCGTGAGAGCGTCAATGGTGACCACTACCGCTCGATCAGCCCCAGTGAGCTTGACGTGCCATGTAAGTTCGCCCCGGTACTGGCTTAGGTACGCCTTCTCCAGTTCGAGGCCCATATCGGCAGGAGCGCGCCCTCCGTAGTGGTCAGTGACCGCCTCCTCCGCAGCAGAGACGGCCTCCGTCTCAGACACGGCACCGCTGGCGTCGATGGGGTCCTCGCCCGGCATCTGCCAGTAGCTGCGGATCTGGCCTCCCCTCCGGATGATGGTGACCCGGCATGATGGGCGGGTACCCCTGCGTGGCGGATCACCCGTCGCGGGAGGGTTGCCGCGTATCGTCAGCTCCTCCGGCGGGGCGGCCACCACCTCCCAGTCCATGTCGTCCACTGAGTCGCCGAGGTGGCGCCGGGCCTCTTCCTTGGCAATCCGGATGCCTTCACTCTCCGACACCGGAGGCGTGTCCTGTCCAGGCGGTTTGGGCTGACGGAGGATCCACCCCCTGAAAAACCCGTCGCTTAGGTCGACCTGCACTCCGACTCGCTGGCCCTCAGGGGTGAGGGCATCGAACTGGAGCAGGCGGGTATCGGCCATTTCATCGATCGTCGGCTCTCCGCTCTCGAGTTGGCCAGGCGCATGCCTGGCCGCTACCTCTCGGGCTTTCTCGATCGACACCTCGCCTATGGCTGGGAAGGACAGGGCACACAGCGCCGCGATGGGCAGTATGGGCAAGTTGCATTTCCGAGATATCATCTGCATAAGCCTCCGAGGACCATGGAGCGGGGGAGATCCGCTGCGAACACATGTAGGGCAGCCCGTAGTCGGTCTCACGCGCCGGATGTGGGGTCGCCAGCCCAGACGCCAGCAAGCGCGCTCGGCCGCCACCTCGGTCACATCCGCCCCCGCCACCTCACGAGCACGACGCCCAAGGCGAGCAGAGCAATGACACCTACCCCGATGCCAGCGATGGTGAGGGGCTGCATCCCGGCGGGCTCGGGATCGGTGGCGGCGGGCTGATGGCCCGGCGTTGGCGGGGCGGGGCCGGGCTCATCGGTGGCCGCAGGCGTGGGTGTGGCAACACCCTCCGCGGGACTCACCGTGTCAACCTCGCCCGACATGGCATCGACGCTAACCACCACCTCGTCATTCGGGCCACCGGAGAAGGTCACATAGTAGGTGAGTTCCCCTCGGAACTGGCTGAGGCTGGTGTCCTCGTGAGTGATACCCAGCTCCTGCAGCTCGCGGCCTTGGTAGTGGGCGCTGACAGCCTGCCGAGCCGCCTCCAGCGCCTCAGCTTCAGAGATCGCATCGCTGGCGTCCACGGGCTCCTCGCCGGGGGATTGCTGATACATGTAGATCTGCCCGCCACGCCCGAGCAGATCGACGGTGACCTCCGGGCCGATGCCCGTGCGCGGCGGGTCGCCAGCGGGCGCTGACCGGCCTCTGACCACCAGGACGTCGGCGGGAGGGGTGTTCGTTACCTCGAACGCCAACCCGTCTGCGTCCGACCCTAGATGGCGCGAAGCCTCCTGCTTGGCGATCTGCAGTGCTTCCTGCTCCGAGATGTGCTCCAGGTCGACATCGGGAGGGCCCGACAGTGGCATGGTCCAGCCGAGGAATGCTCCATCATCGAGCCGCACGCGAAGCCGGACAGTCTCTCCTGCTGCGTTGATGCCGGAGTAGGTGGCGATCTGCCACCCAGAGCGGTCGCTGACGGATGGGGCGTCTTCGAGCATGCCCCCTGGGGCGTGAGCTTCGGCGATCTCGCGGCCCTCATCGAGCGACACGCCTGCGGCCGAGGCGATGCACATTCCCGGCAGCGCAACATGGAGCAGCAGCACGTAGGGCGTACGGGCCAGCATGATCGAATGCCTCCCAGCGACGCCGTCCGAGGCCCAGTCCCCACAAGGGAGAGGCGTCGGCGACCACGTACATTACAGCTAGGCTCCGTCGACGACGCGGGAGTCTTGCGTAAGCCCGTTAGGGCAGCGGACTCACCTGCGGCGGGTACTTGCGGTACACGCGCCACAGCACGGCGCCGGCGATGAAGAGTGACAGCACATCGGCCACCGGCTGGGCCATGAAGGCGCCCGTCACCCCCAGCCATGCCGAGAGCAGGAACAGGGCGGGGATCACGAGGATCACGCCCCTGGAGAGGGTCAGAACCATCGCCCGGCCACCGAAGCCCATGCCCTCCAGGGCGAAGAGGGCCATCATCTGAGGCTCCACCAGGAAGAAAGTGCTCATCTTCAGCCGCAGGGAGATCACGCTCAGCTCCAGCAGCTCGGGTTCCTTGGCGAAGGGGGCCAGGATCGGCTCGGCGTACCAGATGACCGCGCCACCGATGAGCAGCCCGCCGGCCGACGTCCACACGGCCGCGATCTTGTACGCGTCCCACATGCGGCGGTAGTTCTTCCCGCCGAAGTTGTAACCCACGATGGGCATCAACGCCTGGTGGACGCCGCCACCCAGGCACGAGATGACCAGCATCATGACCCGGAGCGACAGCCCGTGGGCCGCGATGGCCGCCGGGCCGAATCCCCCGAGCACCCAGTTGAATACCGAGGCCACCACGCTGCGCAGGGAGTTCATGGCCGTCGCCGGCGCGCCCACCTGTCCGATGTCCTTGATGATAGCGAGATCGGGCCGGAAGTCGGATCGGATCAGGTGGAAGCCCGCCCGGCCGCTATAGAGGTACACCAGCGAGACGCTCGCCGCCGTCACCTGGGAGATGGCCGTGGCGATGGCGGCGCCGTCCAGGGCGAGCCGGGGGAAGGGCCCCAGGCCGTAGATCAGCAGCGGATCCAGGCCAGCGTTCAGCAGGGCCGAGAGGCCCATCAAGCACATGGGCGTGATGATGTTCCCTCCGCCCCGGTAGAGCCCATCCAGGGCGAGGCCCACCATGAAGAAGGGGAAGGCCAGGCCGACGTACCTCAGGTACCCCGCGGCCCGGTCCACGATCTCCGGCGTCGCGCCGAAGAGCTTCACCGCCGGCTCCGAGGCGGTGATGGCGAGGAGGGTCAGTACAATGCCGAAGCCCGCCGCCAGGACGATCCCATTGCCCGCACCTCGCTGGGCCTGGCGCCGGCGATCCTCTCCCAGGCGGCGCGAGACCAGCGACGTCAGGCCCATGGCGATTCCCATGCCCACCGCACCCGCGATCATCTGCACGGGGAACATGACCGTCAGTGCCGCCACGGCCTCGGTGCCGTCGGGCAGTCCGCTCACCCACAGCGTGTCCACGATGTTGTGGACCGACATGATGATCATGCCCACCATGCCGGGGATGCTCATGCGAACCATCAGGGGCCCGAGGGGCGCGGTGCCCAGGCGGTCCGAGCGGGGATCGCGGGGCGGGTTGTCCGGCGCGTTCATGGAGCTTGGCTCTCCTGGTTCTGCCAGCGAGCGCTCGCTGGAGAGGGACTAGTGGCGGGCGCAGCAAGCGGCGCCCCTACGTCGCTCAGAGGGGCGTCGCCGTTAGGTGCGCCCCGGTCTACCCGCCGCCCGCGATCATCGACTGCGTCAGCTCCGCCATCTCCGAGATCTTCACTCGGTGATAGCCCGCGACGCCGGTGATGAGGGTGTCCTTCATGGGCGAGAGCCAGGGCTCGGGCAGGGCGTCGTATCCCAGCAGGGCACCCATGATCGAGCCCACGGTCGCGCCGTTGCAGTCGGTGTCGAAGCATGGCTGGACCGACCGGCAGATCGATAGCGCGAAATCGCCCTCGCCCCACAGTAGGCCGATGGCCACGATCATGGCGTTGGAGATGGTGTGGCACCAGTCGTGGCCGCGGTGCTCGTCCCATTCCGCGTGGACTCGCTCGCTGGCGTCATCGAAGGCGACGCCCGCCTCATGCCACTCGATGACCTTGTCGATGCTCTGGACGAGCCGTGAGTTCTCGGGGATCTGGGCGAGCCCGGCGAGCATGGCTTCCTTGGGGTCATCGGTACAGAAGGCGGCGGCGATGGTCGCCGCGGCCCACATCTCGCCATAGATGCCGTTCTTGATGTGGGAGAGACGAGCGTCTCGCCAGGCCCACTCGGCGGCGGCGGCCGGGTCGCCGGGGTTGAGGTACCCGAAGGCATCGGCCCGGATCTGGGCGCCGATCCACTCCCGGTAGGGGTTGCGGAAGGACGCCGATTCGGAGGGCAGCACCATGGTCGCCACATTGCGGTAGGCGATGCGCTCAGCGGTGCAGGTGTGAAGCAGCGGGATGTTGCGGAGCCAGAAGTCCGCCACGTCCTCGGAGCTGAAGTCGGGCCCGTGAGTGCGCACCACGGCCAGGCCGGTGACGGTGTAGTTGGTGTCATCGTCCTCGGGCATAGCCTCTACATTCTCGATGAAGCCCGGGTTGCTGGGGTCGACCTGGTACTTGTTCTTGACCTCTTCGGGTACGTCGGCCTCGAAGTACCGATCCAGGGGGAAGCGATCCAGGTCCCTGAGGTAGCCGTACATGCGGTCGCGCCGCCAGCCTTCCACGGGCTTGCCCAGGAGACACCCGGCACAGCGCCCGGCCCACGCTCCCCGTAGCCGGTCGAGCAGGGCATCGGCGGTGACGGCGTCGGCTAGACCTGGACCGGCCCGGCGGCGGTCGCGGATGGGCTCCAGGTCCGAGGGCTCGTCGTAAGGGTAGTCCTCACGCATCGGGGCCCTCTGAACGGTGTCAAGCAGTTTGGCGACGGCCTCCTGGTACACCTGGGAGGCTACCTCTTCCACGGGTCGCCCCTCGGCGCCCAGGTCTTCAAAGCTCTCCAGCAAGGGCTCGATCTGCCGGCCCTCCTGCTCGGCCTGTAGTCTCTCGGTGCGTACGTCGCCCGGAGCCAGGCGCAGCCAAGTCGTATCCATCGTGTGTCGCCTCGTTTCCGTGGGGTGTTCCTACGGAGGTTTCGTCACACGTCGCCCTGGGTCCTTATGCCCTTGGCGAGATGTAGCTTGAGGGCGGCCCTTTGGAGCAGCTCCCGGCGCGTGAGGTCCGATAGCCACGGGCTGGGGATCCCCGCCACGCCCACGGTGGCGCCGGCGATGAGTCCCGCCAAGAAGCAGATGCTGTCGGTATCGCCCTGGCTGGTTCGCCAGGCGCAGTGGGATAGGGTGGTGGGCACATCACCGGCGTACTTCACCGCGAAGTACACGGCCGTGGGGAAGGCCTCGTGGACGTGGCTGGACTTGCCCAGCTCCAGTACCGCGACATCGTCCGCCACGTCTCCCTCGGCCAGCTCCAGGGCGCGGCGCACGAGCTGCCCCATCTGGCCCGGGCCGGCGAGGCCACAGCCATCTATGAGGGCGTCGTGGGGGTGCAGTAGGGGATCACTCACCAGTGCCGCGAGGCAGTAGCCCAGGGTTCGGGCCGCGCTAAGGCTCTCGCGCCAGCGATGGGTGATGAGACAGGCTTCCCGGGCGAGATCGGCCGCATGCCGGGGGTCATCGGTCGAGACGAGTGCGGCGGCGGCGGAGCGGAGGAGCCCCGCGGTGCCTTGGGGGCCCTTCTCCATGCCGCTCTCGGTCCAGGGCTTTCCCGAGCGGAGGCGGACCACTGCCGCTTGGGTGGTCAGGCCCGCGCGAGCGCCCTGGACCACCCACCGGGAGAGGCGGTGTCCCGTATCCTCTTGCCAGCGGTGAGGGGTGTTGACGATGGCGCTGGTCTGGATGAGCAGCAGCTCCGACCCGCCGGAATAGGAGCCCGGCTCATGGCGGATGCGGGGTTGGTAGTCGGTGACAGGTCCGTCGGCGACTAGTCCCCCGAACTCGGGGGCGAACTCGAAGGGCGCGCCCAATGCGTCGCCCACCGCTGCGGCAAGGACGGCGCCCGCGATACTCTGGGACGGATCCACCCACCTGGACATGGCGCCTCCGGCCAGCTCCTGAACATTGGTCGCCGCTCTATCGTCCCCCCGAGTGCCCTTCGCTCGCCGTCGGCGGACTCCTGGTTCTAACTGACCTTCGCCCCGCTACCGACCTCCACCGGCTTGCCGCCCACGACCACATGGGTCACCCGAAGGTCGGCATCGAGAACGACTAGATCCGCCGCCATCCCCGGCGCGACCTCGCCCATCTCCTCTTCGTATGCCAGAACCCTTGCCTGGTTCATCGCCGTCATCCGCAGCACTTTCGACTCTTCTTCGCTCAGGGTTCGGAAGGCGAAGCGGAGGCCGTAATCGATGGTCCGGACGCTGCCCGCCAGGGTGCCGTCCTTGGTGCGCGCCGTGCCATCGGAGACGGTGACGGTCCGGCCGGCGACCGAAGCCTGCTTGTCCCCATCGGTGCCTGCCAGGGTGGTTGCATCGGACACCAGGAGCGTGCGGTCGCAGCCCTTAGCCTGTACGAGGAGCTGGAGAGCGCCAGGGTGACTGTGGACTCCATCGGCGATGTACTCGCAGTGGACGTGCTCCCGGGCGAAGATGGCGGCCAGAGGGCCGGGGTCACGGTGATGGAATCGCTTCATGGCATTGAAGACATGGGTGCAGTACCACGCACCGGCGTCGATGGCGGCCAGCGTCTCGTCGTAGGTGGCGGACGTGTGCCCCAAAGCCGGCACTACCCCGTGGCGGGCCAACTGCCGGATCAGCTCCTCGGCGCCATCCAGCTCGGGGGCGAAGGTCATCATCTTCACCAGGCGCGAGTCGAAGAGTAGCCAGTCCTTGACCTCGTTGAGGTCGATGGGCCGGATGTGGCTGGTATCCTGAGCGCCGGCGGCCTCGGGATTCAGATACGGGCCCTCCAGATGCACCCCCAGGACCCGGGCCCCCTTGGGCTCCGGCCGGACCATAACCTCCCGGATGGCCTCCAAGGCCGCCTGGGTGTCCGCGCGATCCATCGCGGGAACCGTGGCCAGGAATGACGTCGTGCCGATCTTGGCCAGCTCGACCGATCCGGCGCGCACGTCGTCCTCCTTACCACTGCTGAAGGAGTGGCCCGAGTAACCGTGGATATGCATGTCGATGAACCCGGCCGATACCAGGCCGCCTTGGGCATCGTATACGTCCCCATCGGTTGGGGGACTCTTCTTCATGCTGCCCGTGGCTTCGATCCGATTGCCCGATAGCGACACCCAGCGGTCCTGCAGAACACGGGTGCGTGTGGCCAGCCGACAATTGACGATGGTGTACATATTAGAGGTGGTCCCCCCGAGGAGTAGGTGTACGAGCGGGCCGTTTGTGACAGGTGGCTTATACCACATCGGCTCCCGTTGGACCAGGGGGCATGACCCCGTACCCCATCGATAGCCTGGCCGTGAGGGGGGGCTCGGTGTACAATTGCTGCCATCATGCAGCACCGGCTGCCCCACAGGCCCACAGGCATTGTATTCGTTGTGAGCGGCCCGAGCGGAAGCGGCAAGGGCTCGGTCACCCATCCCCTAATGGCAGCCGATCCACGCCTGGAGTTCAGCGTATCGGCCACCACGCGGCCCTCGCGCGAGGGGGAGGTCCATGGCCGGGAGTACTTCTTCGTGGATCGGGCCGAGTTCGAGCAGGCTGTCAAGGCGGGCCAGATGCTGGAGCACGCCCAATACGCGGGCAACCTGTATGGGACGCCCCGAGGGGCGGTGCGGGAGGCTCTCGACCAGGGGAAGGACGTGCTTCTGGAGATCGAGCCCGTGGGTGCGCGTCAGGTGCGGGCCGTCATGCCCGCGGCGGTTCTCGTTCTCATTCTGCCCCCCAGCGCGGCGGAGCTGAGCGACCGCCTGAGGCGGCGGGGCACGGATTCCGAGGAGGCGATCCAGAGACGTCAGGCGGCGTACGCCTCGGAGCTGGCGTCCTGGCCCCTCTACGACTACCTCGTCGTCAACGACGACCTGGACCGGGCCATCGAGGAGCTCCGCGCCATCATCGCCGCCGAGCGGGCTCGGCTACGGCGGCTCGACATGCAGACCTTTCTCGACCGAAACTACGGTGATGACGAATGAGCGAGACCGACAGACTCGCCGGGAAGACCGTCGTTCTGGGAGTGTGCGGCTCCATTGCCGCGTACAAGTCGTGTGAGCTGGTTCGAAGGTTGATGGCCAGAGGCGTCGACGTCCATGTGGTAATGACCCACTCAGCCACCCATCTGGTCGGCCCACGCACATTCTCCAGCCTGACCCGGCACCATGTGGCCGTGGATCCCTACGAGGACCCGATCCCCGAGCACATCGAGCACATCACCCTGGCCGATATGGCGGACCTGATCCTGATCGCCCCCGCCACGGCCAACACCACGGCCAAGCTGGCCATGGGCATCTGCGACGACATGCTCACCACCACCGTGTGTGCCTCCAGCGCACCGGTGGTCCTCGCTCCCGCCATGAACCCCAAGATGTGGGAGCATACCCCCACCCAGGAGAACGCCGAGCGCCTGGCGGCCATGGGCTATGACATAG
>WJIW01000633.1 GCA_014730065.1 Armatimonadia bacterium
GCCATTGCCGGCGCGCTGACTGGCCTGGACGGCCAAGGTCGCCGCGCGGCGGTCATCCGCATCCCCGGCGCCCCCGAGCGGGCCGGCTGGGCCACCGTCTCCTCCGAGGAGTGGATCGCCGATCTCTCAGCCGCGGGCATGGAGGTCGAGGTCATCGACTCCCTCGCAGCCCTCGCCGCCGCCGTCACGGGGGGTGACGGTCCGTGGGCGATCCTGAATCCGTACGGCGAGCTGATCCCCACCCCCACCGGGCTGTCCCTGGACGAATGGCTCGACACCCTCGCCGCCTATGCCGGCCGCGGCGGCGTGTGGGTCGAGACCGGCGGCTTCCCCTTCTTTTACCGTATGGTCCCTCGGCGCACACTGCGCTTCGAGACCGACTACCCGGCCGGCTTCGCCGACTTCCACCACCTGGAGACCTCCGCCGGAAGCCTGTCGTGGTACCGAGTCGCGCCCAGGGAGCACGGTCCGTGGGATGCCGCCATGGATCCGTCCCTGGCCTTTGTGCCCGGCCATCTGGCGTGCGGACGGGATGAGAACGGGCCGTTCATGGCCCGGCGCTACACCACCCACGTGGCCGAGGGCCGGGAGTGGTCGGCGCCAACGACCCGGATCCAGGTCGACCAGGGCGCCTTTGATGCCCTCGACGCCTACGCCGCGGTCAACGACCTACGACGGCCCTTGGCGGCGAAGATGCCACCCGGCCTCCTCGACGCCTTCCGGCGATCCGTGCTGGTGTACTTCGGCGGATCGGCCGCTCAGATGATCGACGCCGTCGAGCAGCTTCCCTCGCCGTCGGTGCTCCATACCGCCTCGTACCTCAAGGGCGGGTTCGACAAGGAATACCCCGACCATCTGCCGCCCGCCGAGGACTGGGGCACCCCCGCGGAGCTGTCCGAGCTGCTGGCGGCGTGCGAGCGGCGGGGCGTTCTCTTCATGCCCTACACCAACCCCACCTGGTGGTGTGATGAGCCCAGGGGCCCCAGCTTCATCGCCGCCGGAGAGGTAGCATTGGCTCGCGATCTGGAGGGCGAGCCCTATCCCGAGGCCTACGGCACCAACCGTGGCTGGACCATCACCTTCTGGCACGACGCCGTGCGAGAGGCCAATGAGCGCACCCGCCGGCAGTTCACCGAGGAGTTCGCCGTCGACGTGCTCTTCCAGGACCAATGCGGGGCTCGGGGCTTCGTGTACGACACCAACCCCGCTTCACCTTCGGCCATGGCCTACACGGAAGGGCTGATCTCGATGGTGGAAGAGGACAGTGGCGTGGTGCCGCTGTCGACGGAGGCGGGCTGGGACCGGCTGCTGGCCTTCGAGTCCCAGTTCTGCGGCATGAGCTGGCGGCAGGTGCCAACCGAAGGCGGGCCGGACTGGCGGCGCCCGTACACCGACAGCTACCCAGCCAGCACCTTCCGGCCCTTCCCCCTGGCCCAAGCCCTCGGACACGACTCCGTCTCCATGATCCACCACGACCTGGGCCAGTTCGTCACCAACGACGAGGTCCTGAGCTGGACCCTGGGCCTCGGCTTCGGCCTCAGCTATCGGCTGGGCGCCGGAGCCCTCGACCGGCCCGAGGTGGCGGCATGGCTGGGATGGCTGGCCGAACTCCAGGAGGCGGTCGCGGGACCCGCAACCGGCGAGCCGCTGACCGCGTGGGAGATCCTGGGCGGCGACGGCGGCGCCCAGGTCTTCCGGGCCACCTACGGCGACATCACCATCACGGCGAACACTACCGCCGAGCCCTTCGAGACCGAGGAGCACATCCTGGCACCCCACGGCTTCCTCGCCCAGGGCCCAGGGCTCGTCGCCGGGGCACTCCAGCGGGACGGCGACGTGACTTGGTTCTGCCGCCGCCAGGCTCCCGAAGGCGAGGTCCTTACCGTGCTCGCGCCGGAGCGTACGGCCGTGGCGGCGCCGGACTTGGACGGTCGGTGGGTCGAGGTCGTGACGGGCCCATCGCCGGGGACCCGCCGCATCGCGATACCCCCCGAGCTGAGCGACCTTCCCCCGTCGGCGTGGCCCGAGGGACGGCGCCCGAGCCGCATCGGCGTGGTCCAGCTTCCCCATGAGGTCAGCCCCTCATGGACGTCCATCGGGCCCGACGAGTGGCTCCGGGCACTGGAGGGCAGCGTGCTGGCCGCGGGCCATGGCCTGACCATCGAAGCCCTCACGCCCCAGCAGCTCGACGGAGCCCTGGCGCCGCCGAGCGAGTGGCTCGCCATCATCAACCCTTATGGCGAGATCTTCCCCGTGGTGCCCGGCACTAGCTCGATGCAGACGCTGGAGCGGATCCGCGAGTACGTCGAGCATGGCGGCGTCTGGTGGGAGACCGGGGGCTACAGCTTCTACGGCGGGGCGGGAGCCGAGCGCATCCAGGGCGCGGGCCTCGGCACCCTGGGCATCGAGCTTCGGCCGGGCGAGATCGACGCTCCCCCCGCGGCCCTGGCGCCCACCGAGGCGGGCCAGGAATGGCTATCGGCCGAGACCCTGGAGGCCCTGGCGGGCAGGCCCGCACCCGCCAACCGCGGCGCGAGCCCGGGCGGGCAGCCCCACCTGGATCTGGTCGCATCGCCGGGCGGAGCCTACGTGTCCGGATACCGGCTGGAGGGCTGGGGGTGGCTCTGGCGCCTGGGCGGGATGCACCCGCCGCGGGAGGTGGCGGTCCCCATCGTGGTCGATGTCCTGAGTCACCTCTGGACCCAGCCATGGCCGGAGCCCGAGCGGGACGCGCGCCGGTACCTATGGAGGTTCTAGCCGCCGCCGACCGACCTGGTCTCCGTTAGTGATGGAACAGCCGCAGGTCGGTGAAGCATAGCGTCATCCCGTGCTCGTCACAGGCCCGGATGACCACGTCGTCCTGAACCGAGCCGCCGGGCTCGGCCACGTACCTGACGCCGCTGCGAGCGGCCCGGTCGATGTTGTCCCTGAAGGGGAAGAAGGCATCGGAGGATAGTGCCACCTCGCCCCGAGAAGCCAGCCAGCGGGCCCGCTCCTCCTCGGTCAGCTCCGGCGGCTCGCCCACGATCATGGCTCGCTCCGTCGGGCCTAGGTCGCCGGCGATGAGCTGGTCGATGGCGTTGATCCGGTCGGGCCGCTTCGTGCCCTCGGCGAACTCCATCGCGAGGATCTTGGGGTGATGCCGGAGCTGCCATGCGTCGGCCTTGGAAGCGGCCAGACGGGTGCAGTGGATCCGCGACTGCTGGCCCGCGCCCAAGCCGATGACCTGGCCCGAGGCCGCGAAGCACACCGAGTTGGATTGGGTGTACTTCAGGGCGATGGTGGCGACGATCAGGTCTCGCGCCGCTGACTCGGGCAGCGCCTTGCCGGCGCTGGGGCGATTCGCGAAGAGGTCCGCGGTGATCTTCGCCGTGTTCCGAGGCTGCTCCAGGGTGACTCCGAAGATCTCCCGGCGCTCGGTGTCCGAGGGCGGCTCATAGCCCGCGTTGACGCGCAGAACCAGGTACTTTCCGCCGCGCTTGCCCTTGAGAATCTCCAGGGCCTCGTCGGTGTAGCCCGGCGCGATGATCCCATCGGAGACCTCCCGGGCGACGAGGGTGGCCAAGGAAGCGTCCACCTCGTCGCTAACGGCGATGAAGTCACCGAAGGAGGACATGCGGTCCGCCCCCCGCGCCCGAGCGTACGCCGTGGCGGTGGGCGACAGCTCCAGGTCGTCGACGAAGTGCGCCTTGCGCGTAGCCTCGTCCATCTCAACCGCGACGGCGGCGCCCGCGGGGCTCACATGCTTGAAGGAGGTGGCCGCGGGCAAGCCCAGGCTCTCCTTCAGCTCGCGCACAAGCTGCCAGGCGTTCAGGCCATCCATTAGGTTGATGTAGCCCGGCGCGCCGTTGAGGGCCTGGAAAGGCAGGGGGCCGTCGGCGTAGGCCCGAGCGGGCTTCTGGTGGGGGTTGATGCCGTAGCGGAGGGTGATCTCGTTGTCCATGGCGTGCTATTCCTTTCGGGGTGGGCCCCAGCTACTCGGCGTGGGGCGCGGGCCGGGCGCTCTCCTGTAGCCAGCCGAGCATACGCGCCACCAGGTCGGCCTTCAAGCCCGCGGCGGCCGGGTCGTCGATGGCGTTGACCATCTCCAGGGGATCGCGCTCCAAGTCAAACAGGATGGGCATGTCAGCCCCCGGCCCTACCACCAGCTTCCCCTGCCGAGTCCGGGCCATACGCATGGGCCCGATCTCGGCGAAGACGGCCTCGCGCAGCTCCTCCCGCTCCCCCCGCAGGAGGGGCATCATGGAGCGTCCCTGCATGGCCCGGGGCACCCGGGCGCCTCCCATCTCGAGGATCGTGTGGGTCAGGTCCATGTTCTGGGTGAGGGCGCCGCAGCGGCTCCCCGCTTCCACGCCCTCAAGCCCCGCGACCATGAGCGGAATGCGCACCAAGGGATCGTACGGCAGCCCGGCCTTCAGGATCAGGTGGTGGTAGCCCATCAGGTCCCCGTGGTCGCTGGTGAAGATAATCACCGTGGGCCCCTTGGCCTTCGCCGCCTCCAGGATCCGACCGATGTGATGATCCATGTGGGAGATGGTCGCGTAGTAGTAGGCCATCACGCGCCGAAGGGA
>WJIW01000634.1 GCA_014730065.1 Armatimonadia bacterium
ATGTGGATGGGCGCGGTGCAGTGCGAGGGGGACGGCATCCTCGCGATGCTTCTCGGCGGGGCAATCGTTGCCATAGCCGACCGACCCACCAGGTCTACGCTCCTGTTCGGCGAGCCAAGCCGCGAGGCCCTCCTGGAGTACGCTCGGTGGATGCGCAAGACGCGCGATGCGGTGCCGCCCCTGTCGGAAGTGATCCACTACGACGCCGTCGAGAGCCTGGGCGCGCTTGAGCACATGAAGGGTCGGACGGCCGGGAAGGGGTCCGTCAACCGGGTCATGCAGGGCCAAGCTGAGGAGGGCAGGGTCTGGCTCGAGGACAGGTACGCCAGGTTGATCGAGGCCGCCGATGAGCCGTACTGGGAGGGGGCCTTCGCCGAGATCGCCGACCGCACCGAGGCCGACTCCGACGCGCTCGACAATGTGACGGCGAGCATCCTGGCCCCCTTGGCGGAGGACTTCCAATCGTCCCATCGAGCCATGCTCAACCAGTTCATCGCCCATGAGCTTATGTCCGCCATCGAAGCCTACCAGCTCGACCACGGCAGCTACCCCGATGATCTCGATGCCCTCGCCCCCGACTACTTGCCCGATATCCCCGTCGACCAGTTCACCGGTGAGGACCTCATCTACGAGCCAGCGCCCGACGGTACCTGTTGTACTCGCCGGGCGCCGATGGTGTGGACGATGGTGGGCTCATGGAGCGCAACCTACCGGGGCGGGGCGACCCCGACTCCGTGTACGCTCCCCTCTGGGAGCCCGAGCCGGACGCCGACTGACAGAGCCCCTCAGCTCGCCGGCACGATCGTGTCCAAGGTCGGGACCTTGCTCAGGTCGACGCTGAGCTGGTTCGGGCCGTGCCCGCCCGCCGACGGTGAGCTGCCGCTGGGGTAGGCGACATGATCCATCCGGTAGACCACCGGGATGTTGCCGTGGGCGATGCCGATATCGAATACGTAGTAGAAGGAAGCGTCCGCCGTGTGGGTGCGGCTTAGGTCAAACACGACGGTGGGCGCCGGGCCTGATGCCGGCTTGGGCACCCGCCAGATCGAGGTGGTGTGGAAGGCCATGGTCGCCTTGGAGCCCGCCGTTAGCTCCGTGCCGGCAACGGGCTTGGCCGCTGTGTCGCTGTTGCCGGCATAGGGAGTGTTCATGCTGTAGGTCCAGCCGACGGTCAGGGGGTCGCCGAAGCTGGATGTCTGGTGCAGATCCCAGTCATTCACCGTGCGGGTCACCGCTGACGCGATGGTCTCCTCCTGCCAGTGCTCCACGCCGCCGCTGATCGACAGGCCGTCCGCCGAGAGGCTGCCACCGACGTTCCACTTGGTGCCGACGGTCGTGCTGGTGGAGTCGGTCACTTGGGACTGTCCGACGGCGGTCTCCGGTGAGGACATGAGTAGCTGGGGATCGCCCTGGCTCGGGGTGAGCTGGGTCTTAAAGGCGACTTGATACCAGTAGTACAGCTTCTTGCCGTTGTCGTACAGGGCCCCGCTCTGGGTCGGCGAGAACTGGCCGTCCTGGACCACGATGATGCGGTACTCGTCATCGGAGTTCTCGTACTCGCAGAGGAAGGCGTAGATGGTGAAGTTCTCAAGGGAGGAGATGAGCTGGGTCGCGCTCGTGTCGGCGATGGCATCCGGGGCGTGCCGCGAATCCGGGCTCCTCGCCGCCGTGAGCTTGGGCAGCGATCGCCAGGTGCGGGTCTGAATGGTGGAGTGACGGTACTTCATGCGGTCGGCCAGAGTCCACTGGGTGGGATCGTACTCGCCCGGTGTGCCCTGGCGCGTCTGGACCGAGTGGTCGCCCCCGACGAAGCCCCGCACCTCCTGGTTCCACTGCTCCAGGAGCCACGCCGGGGGCGTCTCCGAGGTGGCGGCCAGGTGGTCCGCCAGCGACGTACCTTCCGAGCCCGTCTCGTCGGTGTCGATGGCGTCCTCCTCGCTGCCCGAGTAGACCGCCTCCACCGTCGCCGATCCGCCGGGCCAGCTCAGGTCAACGACTCGGTAGTGGGGCTGGGCACCTTGCACGCTCTCCTTGTGGATCAAGTAGCCGTAGCTGTCGCCGCCCACCGAAACCGCGGTCAGCTCTCGCAGGGCCTCGGCGCCTTTGTGCTCGGCCGAGGCATCGAGCACGAGGACCGGCACGCCCGCGTCCAGGGCCTCATCGATGACCAGCTCCTCGTCCATCTGCTGGGCGGGAGTCGAGTCGGCATCGACGATTACCAGTGCGTAGTTGCCCACCCTCTGGTTGCCGCCGTAGGCTTCCAGGGTCGCCCACTTCGAGACCTCATCGAGCAGCGGGCTGTTGGCGGTGCCTTGGACGAGAGCAACGCTGGCGCCGGCTCCGCCGCCGGGGGCGCAGCTCAAGGTCGCCAGGAGGCCGACCCCGCAGATCAAGGCGATGGCGAGAGAGAGACGCAGCAGGAGGCGTGTCATGCCCGGAGTCCTCTCCAAGTGCAGCTAGGGATGGCGGGCATGGCCCGCAGGCTGAGCTTACGTGTGCTAAACGCCCATATGCGGGATCGAGATCATCACTAGCGGAAAGGGTGTCCGAACGGGGGGTCTCATGGTGCGAAGTGGGGAGAAGGCCGGATGCCGAATGGCGGCGCATTCCGTAGCCACTGCCCCGCCCGTGAAAGGTAGGAGGCCCCATGCTGACCGCACTCCTCTCCATCGCCATCGCCGCGCCCGAGCCGCCCCAGCGACTCCGGACCGAATATCTGATCGATCCCCTGGCCATCGATGCAGCCCATCCCCGGTTCTCGTGGGAGGTGACCGACGCCGCGCCGGGTGCCGTGCAGTCGGCGACTCCAGGGACGCGCCGACGGCGCAAGACGAGAAGGGCATGAGCAATCCATGCTCGAACCTGGCAAGATACTAGTGTTGATCACTTCTACCCCCGCGGGGACCTCGATTCCTCGCTAACCTAGGACAGCGCGGACTGAGCGACAATGGGCAAGTCGACACTACATGTGGCGTGCGGGAGACTGGCGACAGCATTCAGGCGGCTCCGGAAGCAATCGCGGGCTCTAGGCGGTGGAATCGGGACGCGAACCTGTGAGAAGCGAGAGAGCGCTGCTTTGCTTCTCTTCTACGCTGCCGAATGTGGCCTCAAGGCCGCGTACCTGCGTCAGAACGGGCTGCGGACAACAGAGGATCTCCAGGAGGACCTCCTGAGCCACGATCTGACCGCATTGTGCAAGGCTAACGGAATGAGCGCAGCGGCGACACCACCCCCCAACGCGCAGGCTGATCGATGCGAGCCCCTTCAGGCTTGCGTTCTTCCTCTGTCACA
>WJIW01000635.1 GCA_014730065.1 Armatimonadia bacterium
CGCTTCTTGAACTGGGCGGAGAACCTACGTGCAGCCATAGGGGATGCTCCTTCCACCCGAGAGCTTCTGCCCTCAGGTTACGAATCCCCCGGCTCGGTACCCAACAAATCTGGCCATCTCACTGTCCCGCCAAATGGGTGCACTGCCGACCTCCTGCAAGACCTTCTGGCCGTCCCACACGAAGTCGGTTGTGGTTGCGCCGACTTGGCGTGAGGCGCGCAGGCCGGTGGCGGCGTAGACCATCGTGCTGACCTCGCCGCCGGGGAGCTCCTGGGTGGCGAGCCGGTTCGCGTCGGCACATGCGTGCGGCGTCGGCTCCGCTCGCGTCCAGCCAAAGGCGTGTGTGGGCCCGTCGCTGGCGGAGTCTCGTCGACTGTGTCGCGGGGAGCGCCGGAGGCCGGAAGACCGGCAGTGCCGGCCGACGCCGTCCATGGTGTAGGTGATGTCGTAAGCGTTCGTGCCGCTTCGCTGTTCGCGTGTGAGCCGTCCGGCGTCGTCCAGGGTCCAGGTGACCACGTCGCCGTTTGCTTCGGTGACGCCGGTTCGGCGGTTGGCGGTGTCATAGCTGTAGTCGAAGCGTTGCAACTCGGTTCCGCCTTTGGTGTGCGGCGCCGTGACCTGCTAGTCACGCAGGGGCTCTGCCGGGGGCGACTCCCCTGGGATTCGGCGGAGCGTGAAGTGACCATCGTCGAGGGACAATGTCCCGAGCTCGCTGGCAGTGCCCCGACGCTGAATGACCACAACTGTGCTCGACCCCGGGGCCAGCGCCCACGACTCGACGTCGCTCAACAGCTCTCGCTCCCCAGAGGTCTCGGCGTTCAACTCCATCAGTACGCCCGGCTGGTCGGGTGCCGAGCGGCGCACGGTCAGCAGTGTACTCGGAGTAGTCCACTGCATGTGGCGGTCGCCGGTCCCGATGATCCGGCTTCCACCCGCCTCTGCTAGGCAAACGACCTCATCCGGTGCGAGATCAGCCGATTGTCTCGCATACGCCCAGAGCTTGCCATCAGGCGATGGCACCAGCCCTGGGGGAGTTCTCGCCTCGCCCAACGACTCACCCGCCGGCACACCGTCGACCCGCCGGATTGCGCCCGTGGTCGTGTCCATGCGGTAGTTGGCCTCTGTGCCGGGGACGTAGATCGCGTCGCCCCCCTCATCCCATGCGGGATTGCCAACCAGCAGCGACCGCGTGTCAGGTAGAGACGCCTCGCAATCAGCGTCGCCGGTCTCCGCATTGAGAACAGCCACTGTCCGCTCCTGACGGCCTCGAATGTCCAGCGCCAGCTTGCTGGAGTCGTAGGACCACCTGATCCCCCAGGGCATCGAGTCCCGGGCAAATGGGTACCGCAGTTCAGGCTCGGCACTGGGCAGGGAGACGACCTGCAGATACTGCTCCACCGGAGTCAGCACCAGGAACGCGAGGCGACTGCCATCGGGAGAGAGCCTCAAGTACCGGACAGAAGAGCCCGCCCGGAGGAACGACGCTGGACCGGGCCCACCGTCAGAGGACTCCGGGCTCCCTAGCCACAACCCGTACCAGACCGGCTCGTGTCCACGCTTCGGGATGCGCACGCACACCTTGCTACCATCCGCTGAGCACGTCTGCACCTTTACTCCTGGTGCAGCGAGCGTGTCGGCCAGCAGGCGTGGGTCGATCGGGGACAGGTGGTCGGGCTGCTCGTCGGAGAAGCCCGATTCCCCGGCACGATGCCCAGCATGGCTGGCGCCAGTCGGTCCGTCGCATCCGCTCGCAATCACCGCGAACACTAGTGCAGCGGCTGTCCGTGCGGCACACTTTGCCGCTCTACCCAGGCCTTCTGTAGCCCTCAAGTGCCTCGCCTCCACACGCATACCATAGTCTCATCCCGGCACTCTCTGGCGCCGGCCGCAGTCTGGACGAGTGGCAGCACTCGCCCGATCATGTTCCTGCCGGAGCCCCGTGGATCTCACTCGCGCAACCCACTGAGTTCAGAGGGCGAGCCCGGCCCTGTCAAGGTCAGTAGGTGTGGCTGCAGGCTTCTTGATCCCAGATCCCATTGGTGAACCGCTTCACGCAGTGGTCTAACGTCCACGACCCGAACTCGCCCGAGAGGTGGTCCAAGATGTCCAGGCAGCACTGGCAGGCGGCATCAGCCAGGTCGCCATCTGTGGTTCCGCCCAATAGGAGCTTACGTGCCTCGAGGCAGTCATGACTGCTGCCCGCCTCGGGAGGGAAGTCTGGCGGAAGAAGCGGAGGAGGAGTGTACCCGTAGCACGCACCCCCGCTCGCGGAGCAGCGCTTGCTGCATTCGTCGGAGCAATGGGGCAAGCCAGAGATCAGGCCGGGACTCAGGCCGGGTTTGGGGAAGAGCGTGCAGAACACACCGTCTAGCCAGACCGTGGTGGGCGGGCTCTGGCTAAGCTTGTACTCATAGCGCCCGCACAGACCGAACAATCCTGTCACCCAGCGGCACTCCGCCTTCGAGGTCCAGTGGTCGCGCTTCGCCCGGATTGTGACCCTCTTCATCCCATACGCACTGCCACCGGACTGGCAGCTCCCCGGAACGGTTTCCTCCTTGAGATGAGTCGTCTCGCTGACGGCGCTCCAGTAGCTGCAGTTCTTGGTCCCGACCGGGCCTGTCTTATCGTCGCACGGCAGAGGCCCAGGACGGTCGCACTTTCCCAAGAACCCCCACGGGGGACGATCGTTCGGCCCTTCTCCAGAGGGGTCGATGCGGTCGGCCGGGTGTCCGCTTACATACACATATCTCGGCTCTTCCTCCACTGAGTCCACGCTGAGCCAGCGGGCGGTGGTGGGCTGGTAGTGGCGGGCGCGGACGTAGAGGCTTCCGTCGCCGTTGTCGTAGTAGCC
>WJIW01000636.1 GCA_014730065.1 Armatimonadia bacterium
CTGGGTGCCCCGGGGCTCCACGGCCCCGACGGCGAGCATGGTCCCCGCGGCGATGCCCACCAGGCCGAGCCCGATCAGCAGGCCCAGCGCGTTGGCCTCTACCGACGAGCCCAGCTCCAGCGGAGTGCCCACGCTCCGAGCTTGCCGGCGGTCCACCAGGTATCTGAACAGGTAGGTCCAGGCGATCATCACCGGCGCGAAGATGATCCCTTGAATGGCGACTGCCAGGGGCCCCGGCTCGTCGAGTGAGGCACCCGTTACCGCGGCCGCCAGCGCCCATACGATGGACACCGCTACCGCCGCAACCATGGCCACGATCACCGACGCCGAGAGGTAGTTCATCGCCCGGACCCACGGGATCATCACGGCCGGAGTCGGCACGCGCTCGGGCTGGCTGTACGCGCGCCAGAGGTACAGTGGAAGCGCCAGGGGCTGGAGCATCAGGTTGCCCGCCGCCCAGACCAGCGATTCCCCTGGCCCGACTCGACGGCGGGCGTCGACGTAGATCCCCACCACCGCAGCGATGACGATCACAACGCCCAGAGCCCCCGTCACCAGCGCGATGGGCCCTCCCGCCTGCTCGATTACGCTCTCCCGGCTCATGCCTCGGGCTCGTCCTCCGGTCTAACCCAGTTGAAGGGGGTCGATCCCGGGTATTCTCGCACAAAGGTGAGCCGGTACGCAGCCCCCGAGGCGGCCGCTGCAAGCGGGAGCAGGAACACGGCCAGGGCCACGGCCAGTAGATGAGCCCCTACGGCGACTCCGGTGGAGCACGAGATGCTGCGCACGATCACGACCGGCACGACGGGCACGGCCGTCAACAGGACGACGATGAGCTGTAGCCAGTACAGCGGCTTCCACACGTCCCGAGTCAGGAGCCAGCTCTCTTTGAAGGCATCGGTGATCTCCGATTCGGTGCTCATCATGAGATGGACCGGAAACCAGAGGCGGGTGGTGTAGTACATCAGGCCCAGCAGCACGGGGAGCCCCACCAGTCCGAGCCAAGGTGCATCGGGGACGCTCGCCAGGCCGTACGCGACCAGAATGGCCGGTAGCAGGATGAGTAGCTTGATGTACCCGGTGCCCGCGACCATGCCCCAGTCCGAGAAGCCGCCCCAGAGATCGTCGAGCGAGGGTTGGTTCATCCGGTAGAGCTGGGTGTCGGCGATCATGATACCGACGAGCGCCATGCCCGCGGAGAAGAGCAGCAGGAACACCAGGAGCACGGCGCGGATCATGGCCAGCCCGAACCCGAACCCGATAGCCTTCAGGACCGTGCTGACCACCCAATCCAGCCCGTACATGGCGGACACTATGACCAGGAACACCAGGGCAACCCACGCGGCCTGACCGGCGTGGGCCTTGACCCCGTCCCACGCTACGCCCAGACAGAGCCCCGGCGTGAGGGGCTTGTCGAAGGCGTCTTCGCGAGGGGCGGGCACTTTGGGTGGAGGGGGTAGGGTGGGCATCAGGAAGGGGATGACCAGCACCACGCCGCGGACGCTCAGCCGGGGATCTCCCGCCCCCCTGGTCACCCCCTTGCTGGGCTCCTCATCGGTTGGGAGCACCGGTGGCGCGTCACCCTCCTCCAGTTCCAGGGGGCGCTCCTCCACCGGCCGCCCGTGTTGGGCCGCGGCCAGGCCGCGCTGGGACTCGCCGAGGGCATCCTCGTGGGCGACGGCGGCCTCGAAGGCGGCCTGGGCCGCCTGCTGATCACCCAGGCGAAGGTGCATCACTCCGAGGTTGTGATGAGCCGTTGGCGGGGCGTCGGGCAGGCTGGCCGCCCTCTGGAAGGCCTGGAGGGCCTTGTCATCCTGGCTGAGCCTGGCGAAGGCGATGCCCACCAGCTCGCAGGCCTCACCCAGCTCGGGGTCCTCCCGGATGAGTGGGATCAACTGGCGGGGAACGTCCTCCGGCCTCTCGGCGCGGAGCTCGGCCATCGCCTCGGCGCATGCCTGACGCTGCTGCTCGTTCAATGTGGCCACCCCTGTTCCTGGACGATGTAGACGGTCCAGACGCCCGGCCGGTGGGGATGTTACGCGGGGGTCGGAGTCGGTTGTGCGCTAGGTTGGGGGAGGCGTACCCGCGGCCTTCTACGGGCTCAGGGACGCGGGGACGCTGCATCCGACTTAGGGCGGCAGGCAGCCCCTCATCCCTTCAGGCCCGTCAGCGTGATCCCCTGGATGAAGGTTCGCTGGGTGAAGAAGAACAGGATGATGATGGGGACCGTCATCACCGTCGACACCGCCATCAGCATGCCCGGGAAGGAGCCGTACTGACTGGAGAAGCTGGCGATACCCAGGGACAGGGTGTATTTCGCTTCATCGGAGAGGTAGATCAGGGGGCCCAGGTAGTCGTTCCAGGCCTGCAAAAAGGCGAACAGCGCGACCGTAGCCAGGGCTGGCTTGCTCAGAGGGAGAGCGATCCGCCAGTAGATCGCGAACTCGCCGCAGCCCTCGATCCGTGCGGCATCGGTCAGGTCCTGGGGGATCCCCAGGAAGAACTGCCGCAGCAGAAACACGAAGAAGCCGGGGGCAAAGAACATGGGCAGGATCAGTGGCCAGAAGGTGTTCACCATGCCGAGCTTAGCGAACACGACGAACAGCGGAACCATGGTCACCTGGGGCGGGATCATCATCGTCGCCAGGATCACGTAGAACAGGCCGTTCCGACCCCTCCATGGCACCCGGGCCAGTCCATAGGCCACCAGGGAGCACGACAGAACCGCTCCGAAGGCCGAGGAGATGCAGACGATCAGGGTGTTCGTGAGCTGCTGGCCGAAGTTGATGAACCGCAGGCCCTCGGGGTAGTTGCTCCACTCCAGTCCGAACTCGCGCACGGGCTCGTAGGCGTCGAACCGCTCCTGGGGGATCAGCATGGTGTCCGCCCCGCCGACGGCCGGCACGACCCGTACCTCCCCCTCCTGGGGCAGCCGCTCGATGAGGCCCACGCGCTCGCCCGCGGGCCCTTCGTAAACGGGGTGCTCCTCGCCGCCCACACTCACCATCACGGGCTGCTTGGGGATCCACTCGGGCGGGGTCCGGAAGATCTGGGAGTCGGGCTTCACCGAGGAGCTGACCAGCCAGACGAACGGCATGATGAAGACGGCCGAGAAGAACACCAGCAGGATATGGGCAAGGACGCGCTGCCATACTGGCCTGGCGGGACCGGTGGCCTCTGCCATGGCTACACCGTCCCCTCTTCAGCCGATTCGTAGTACACGAACCGGGCCGAGGACTTGAACACCAGGATCGTGGCCACCACGACCAGCAGGAACAGGATCCACGCCATGGCGCAGGCGTACCCCATCTTGAAGTCCGAGAAGGCGCGATGGAACAGGTTCAGGGCGTAGAACATGGTGGAATCCGCCGGGCCGCCCGTGCCGTTGGTCATCACCATGGCCGGGGTGAAGAACTGGAAGGCGCCGATCATGCCCATCACCAGGGCGAAGAAGATGTAGGGGGTCATGTAGGGCACGGTGATGGCCCACGTCCGCTGCCAAGCGGATGCCCCATCCACTTCCGCCGCCTCGTACAGCGCCTGGGGAACGCCCTGGAGCCCCGCCAGGAAGATGATGACCATGTTCCCCACGCCCCAGATCGACCAGAGGATGATGGTGGGCTTGGCCCAGGCGGGGTCGGAGAGCCAGCCGGGCGGGTCACTGACCCCCGGGATCTGTCGCAGCAGCTCGTTGACCGGCCCGTACTGGGGGTTGAACAGCCAGATCCACAGCACGGAGCCCGCCACCATGGGC
>WJIW01000637.1 GCA_014730065.1 Armatimonadia bacterium
CGCCGAAGCTGCCGTCGCCGGAATCCAGGGGGAAGGTCGTGTGGCAATCGGTGCAGTTGCCCTCCCCGGGAGCGCCGGTCTTGCCGTCCAGGGGACCGCTGGAGTTGGCGCCAGCGGGCAGGGCCCAGAGTAGGCAGAGGGCGGCGGCCAGCAGGATGCGGGCCGGCGAGATGTGGGCGCGAGGGGTCATGGTGCGTCCTTCCTTGTAGAGGGGCTGGTGCAAGAGCTGTCGGTCGCTATCTAGTAAGTATTGCTCTATATCATATACCGCGTCAATGGTACAGGGAGGCGGCCCAGTTGTGGCCACTCGCGCCCTGTGCTAGGTTCCCGCCGTCACACTCCAAGCGAATGATCCCGAACCACGCCGAAGCGCAGGGAGGAACACGATGACCTGCTTCTGGGAGGGATGCGGGCGCCGCGCGTTGCTGCTCATCGTCGCGCTGCTCACGCCCATGGCCACGGCTCAGGCCGGCTACGAGGACCTGGCCGACGAGGTCCAGCGGAGGCAGGAGAGCGTCGACAGCCTCCGCCAGGCAGTCACCGAGGCCACCGCTGCCCTCGCAACCCAGAGACAGCAGGCTCGAGTCCCCGTTGTGGACTCCTCTTGGCAACCCGACTGGGCACCAAGCGACGCGGGCTGGGATGACTACAACTTCAACACGACCGAACAGGAACCCCCTGTGGCCCTCTACTCCGCCCTCGCCTTCGTCGCGACGGTGTCGATCACGCTACTCGTGATCCTGGGCCTAGAGCAGATCGATAACCGGATCAAGGGACCCATCGATGTGGAGCGGTTCCTCGGCGTCCGCGCTCTCGCTGCCCTTCCTCAGCTTGAGGAGGAGGCGGCCCTGGAGCAGATGCGGCCCGAGGAGGCCGAGGCCGAACGAGTGCGATTGGCCGCCTTCCACGAGTCCTTCCGCTCCATACGCGGCCAGATCCTCATGGCCCCCGGCGAGCAGAAGCTCCGGGCCATCAGCGTCATCAGTGCGCGGGGCGACGAGGGCCGCACCACGGTGGCCATGAACCTGGCCGAGAGCATCGCGCAAGCGGGCGAGCATGTGGTCGTGGTCGACGCGAACCTCCGCGCGCCCACCGTCCATGCCATGTATGGCGTGGACAACGAGCTCGGCCTAACCAGCGTGCTCCGGGGCGAGGCGACGGTGGAGCAGGTTCTGCGAGACACCGACGTCCCCGGGCTGCGGATCATGCCCGCGGGGCCCATCGCCGAAGACCCGGCCATGCTGCTCAGCAGCCCGGCCCTGGAAACGGCCATGGGTGAGCTTCGCGACCGCTACGGCTGGGTCATCGTCGACACCGCTCCGGGCCTCGCCTACGTGGACGCCCTACTGGCCGCCGGTGAGACCGACTCCGCGCTACTCGTTGTCGCCGCGGGCGAGATCGCGCGAGGCGCTCACGACCGCTTCCTGAGCGATGTGGAGGGGTTGGGAGTCTCGGTCTTTGGCGCCGTGGTCAACAAGGTGCTGCCCCAGCACGCCGACGCCCTCTATGCCTTCCAGCGCGAGGTGTCGGGCGGGGGCAACGGGTCCGGCGGCAACGGACAGAAGCCCAGCGAGTAGCCCCCCGGAAGGGACCCTGTCATCATGCCTCGGGCCATCGTGCTTGCGGCCGGGTTCGGCACCCGCATGGGCGCGCTCGGGCGAAGCTGCCCTAAGGGCCTGTTCGACATCGGCGAGGGTGTCGTCATGGATCCCACCCTCCGCGA
This sequence comes from Armatimonadia bacterium, assembly GCA_014730065.1. Classification (GTDB taxonomy): domain Bacteria; phylum Armatimonadota; class Zipacnadia; order UBA1398; family UBA1398; genus UBA1398. The sequence goes on from WJIW01000637.1 coordinate 1,724, forward strand.
CTTGGACGCGTCACCCCTAGTGGACCGCATCATCTGGATCAGTAACCACCGCTTCGCGGCGGACTACCGGGAGTGGCTCGAGCGGTCTGCCATTGCCACCCCTTGGCTGCTGATCGATGACGGCGTCACCGAGCCCGAAGACCGGCTTGGAGCGACGGGCGATCTCAACCTCGCCTTGGAGCAGACCAACTGCCAGGATGCCCTCGTCCTCGGCTCGGACAACCTCTACTCCTTCGATGTGACGCTGGCCCTGGAGCGTATGGAAGCCAACGGATGCAGCGTGGTGGCACTCCTCAGGGGCGAGGACGCCGACGCCATCCGGGCCGCCAACTGCGTCGAGCTTGATGGCGAAGGCCGACTGGCGCGGATGGAGGAGAAGCCCGCCGAGCCCTGGTCGGAGTGGTTCGCGCCACCCATCTACGCGTACACCGAAGCCGCCCTCGCCCGTGTGGGCGAGTATCTCACGTCCGGCGGAAATCCCGACGCCCCAGGCCACTTTCTCTCTTGGGTATGCGAGCGGGAGCCCGTCATCGGTTGGAGAGTGGAGGGTGGGCGGCGCCTGGACATAGGCAGCCCGGAGAAGCTGGCCGAGGCCCGCAGGATCCTGCGCCAGGGCCGCCTGTAGACGCGCGCGATGCCGCCTAGCGTGATCCACTCTCAAGTGGTAGCTTAGCCCCGCCAGGAAAGCCCAGCGAACGGTCGAACCCTACGGATGGCGCCGCTCTCCGGCGCGCAACTCGGAGCTTGGAGACAAGGAGAATGACCGTGGGCATTACC
>WJIW01000638.1 GCA_014730065.1 Armatimonadia bacterium
ATCTCCCCCGATAGGTCCAGGTCCTGCTCGGCCTGGCGACGGAGCAGGTCATCGAGCCGCTCCTGAAGCTGCCGGACCTCCTCCTCGAAGGGCAGCCAGCGGCTGGCGCTATACTTCAAGGGGGACCTCCCTGCGCAGGGGCGCGGCGTACGTCATCCGTACCACGCGCTCCAGGAAAGTCCGCATCTCCGGCCTGGGCACGATGCGGTCGACCATGCCATGCTCATGCTGGAACTCGGCTGACTGGGCCTCGGCACCCAGGCCGCTCTTGGTGCCCTTGACGACGCGCTGGCCCGCGAAGCCGACCATGGCGCCAGGCTCGGCCAGGATCATATCCCCCAGGCTCGCCCAGCTCGCGTAGACGCCTGCCATGGTGGGGTTCGTCAAGATGGTGACGCAGAGCTGGCCCGCCTCGCGAAGCCGCCCTATGGCGGCCGAGGTCTTCGCCATCTGCATCAGCGAGAGGATGCCCTCCTCCATACGCGCGCCGGCGCCCGAGCCCGAGATCAGAATGCACGGGCAGCCCATATCCCCAGCGCGCTCCACGCAGCGGGCCATCTTCTCGCCCACCACCGAGCCCATGGAGCCCACGGTGAAGAAGGGGTTGGTGATCCCGATGGTCACGGGCTTGCCAATGATCGTGCCCGTGCCTACCACCGCCGCTTCCATCTCGCCCGTTCGGGCCCGGTGCCGCTTGAGCTTCTGCTCATAGCCCTCCATGCCCAGGGGGTTGAGGGTGACCAGCTCCGTGTCCGTCTCCTCGAAGCTATCGGGGTCCAGGGTGATGTCGATCCGCTGCCGGGCGGAGAGCCGGAAGTGGTAGCCACACTGGGAACACACCATTAGGTTGCGGTCCAGCTCCTTCTTGTACAGGAGCTGGGCGCACGATGGGTTCTCGCACTTCACCCACATCCCATCGGGGACGCGAGCGCGCCAATCGCGCTCCGTGGCCATACCCTTGCCTCCGATCCGGATTCGAGCGTCAAGCGGGGAATCTTAACGGGCACCGGGCCGCTGTCAAGGACGATCGGCCTCGGAGCCGTCCTGCCGAGGAGCCCGCCCCCATGCTCGCCATCAGGTTTCCCTGCCGAATCCCCTCGCCCTTCCCCGCCGACCGAGCGCCACGGAACGAATCCCCGGCACCGAGCGTTCATACATGAGAGAGCGACGATGCGCCCGGAGCCTCCGCTGGCCGGGCCTTCGCTGCTTGTGAAGGGCCGGCATCGCGGCTAGAATATGGCTTTGGCCGATATGCCTGACGGTCACCAACATGAGGTGGTGCAAGTAAGCCATGTGGTTATTGAGGAAGGGCCGGATCGTCCTCGTCGGTCTCACGTGCCTGGCCATCGCTTCGGCGGCTACCGCCCAGATCTCCAGGCACACCAGAGCGGCTTTTGGGCCGATCGAAGAGGGCTCGGAGTCGCCCGCCCTGCGGGCCACGCATTTGGCCATCGAGGAGGATGTGATCCGCCGCTTCCGAGCGACGGGCCAGTCGCCCCGCGTACTCGTCGACGGGTGGGATCGGTTCAAGCGAGCCGCCGACCGCCATACCTTCGAGCAGGGCGCACCCGATCCACTGCCCTACGATACCTGGGGTGAGGCCAAGGAGACGGCCACCGCCCTCGGCTACAATTACCTGATCCTGGTCGAGCTGTGGCAGGGGGCCGACGTACCCGAGGACCCAACCGCGGGCATCCCCGTCGAGCTGAACTACCAGGTGTACGACGCCCGGGACCGCTCGGTCATCCACGCCCACCGGTTCGTGGGCAACACCGTCGACCTCTCGGGCACGCTGGAGAGCTTCTGCCGCAATGTGGGCCTTAACATCGGCTATGTGACCACGCCCCAGTTCGATGAGGCTATCGCCTCCATGCCCTGCGCCAACAACGCCGCCTTCAGCGCATACTGGCTCGGCCAGGGCCACCTGGACATGGGCCTGTTCGACCAGGCCCTCGCCCACTTCAACGCTGCCTTGGCTGCCGATCCCGAGTACCGCATGGCTGCCTTGGGCATCGCCGACGTGCGCCTAGCTATGGCCGAGAAAGCCCTTGCCGATGGCGAGTGGGACTCAGGCCTGGAGCTGGTCGAGCAGGCCATCGCCGACTACGCACAGCAGACCGCCTACGGAGGCCTGGCCGACGCGCTTCTGGTGAAGGCCGATCTTCTCGACGCCTTGGGCCAGCGGCAGGAGGCCTGGATCGCGCGGAAGTCGGCAGCCAAAGCACTTCTCGACTGGGGCCGAACCTGGAGAGCCTACGAGGTGGCCCAGGACGTCTGGGAGCAGATGCGAGCTGCGGAGGCCTCGGTGGATCCCGATGTGGCCTGGCTCCTGGGCAAGTGCAACGTCCTGCTCCACGGACGGGGCGAGAGCACCGGCGAGGTCTACAGCGGACCCAGCATGTCCCAAGCCGACGACTTCTTCGCCAAGGCCCTGGCGGCCGATGAGACCCATGTGCCGACCCTCCTCGATCGAGGCCGGATGTACCTGAGCTGGGGTGCCTCGTACGACCCCGATGTGAGCGATCCCAACGAGGCCCAAGCGCAGAAGCAGTGGCGGATCACCTGGATCGGCTACGCCGTCGACGACCTGCGCGGCGTCACCCTCCATCAGCCGGGCAACCCCGAGGGCTGGATCGAGCTAGGCAACGCCTACATGGCCTGGAGCTACCGGGGCGAGAACGTCTCCGACGACGAGCGCACCGTATCCAGGGATCAGCTGGGGAAGGCCATCAACCACTTCACCAGGGCCATCCAGATCCTGCGCCAGCAGGGGCGCGAGATGGATCCCGTCATGGGGCAGGTCTTCCTGAAGCTGGCAACCTGTCACCGACGCATCGGCCGGATCGATGAGGCCGTGGACGCCGCCTGGAACGCTCAGGCCATCCTCGGAGAAGAGGATCCCCAGCCCTGGATCGAGCTGATCTTCATCTTCGTAGAGGGAAACGACTACGACAAGGCCCGGGAGACTTACGCCGACGCCCTCGAAGCCGTACCGGGCGCCCCCGCCGAGCTGAAGAAGCTCGCCGAGTACATCGACACCATGGAGGAGAAGTACCTGGAGTCCGACACCGACTTCCGGCCACACCAGTGGCCCGGCCGACGAAGCTGGCCGCCGGAGTAGGCCCCAGGGAGCGATGGTGCGAGGAGGCCGGGCGCACGTCCGGCCTCTTCGTGTGTACGGGCCGGGCGAGGGAGCGGGGCCCGTGGGGCGAATGCCCAACCCAATGTCTGTAGGCGGAGTGGTCCTTCTATGCCCATAGCCCTGGCGGCGATCTTGCTAGCCCTCGGCGTGTCCCTGCCCGCCCACGCCAACCCCTTCGAAGAGCAAGCCCAGCGGTACACGGCCATGCTGGGCTCACCGGACCCCGACGTCCGAGCCGGCGCCGCCGAGGCCCTCGGCTTCCTCCGAGCCTACTCGGCCGAGGCCGATCTCGTGCAACGCCTCTCCGATCCCGCCCCCCAGGTCCGCCGCGAGGCGGCCATGGCTCTGGCTTGGTGCGGCGGGCGAGAGACCGTGGACCCCCTGCTGGAGGCCCTGGACGACGATGACTGGACGGTCGCCCAAGCGGCCTGGTGTGCGCTGACGAATCTCACGGGGATGGAGTTTCCCTTCGACGCCCTCGCCGACCGGAACGCGGCCGCGTGGCGCGAGTGGTGGGAGAACGCACGGAGTCGCCCCGTGCCGCGAGAGGTTAGCGCACTGCTCGAAGGCCCGCCGAACCTGGCGCTGGCCTGTGACGTCACGGCGTCGACGACGTACCGCGGGCCGCCGGGGGTCTTGACCGACGGCCAGGTGGACGGCGCCTATTGGCAGACAAAAAACGTGCCCTTCCCCCAGAGCTGCACCGTGGATCTGGGCCAGCCGCGCGAGCTGGGCCAGGTCATCATCCACCAGTACAGCGACGCCTTCGTGATGACCGACTACGAGGTGCTCACCAGCGTGGACGGAGAGTCCTTCCGGTCCCTGGGCCGGCGCACCGAACGTACCCCGGCGCGGCTTCAGGTATCGCTGAATGGCCAGGCGGCGCGCTACCTCCGCATCGTGTCGTACGCCTCGGTCAACCCGACCTACCCGACCACCTTTCGCGAGATCGAGGTGCTGCCCCCGAGCCTTCGTGAGCTGGAGCGCGGGCTCCGTGCCCTGGGCGCGCTGGCCGTTGGCGAGACGGGGTCCGATCCCATCATCCAGACCCTGGGGCCGCTGCGCCCCCAGCCCGGTGCGGCCGATTCCCCGCGCGGCCACGCTATCCAGGCTGGGCTTCGCTCACTGGGACGGTTGGGCGATCCGGGCTCACTGCCTTGGGTCTCGAGCTGGCTGTGGGATGAGGAGTGGGGCCGGTTCGCGGCCCGGGCCCTCGGCGAGATGGAAGATGACCGAGCGGCCCCCGCCCTCATGGCGGCATACCCTCTCTACGCCAAGGGCCTCAACCAGGAGATACCTCCCAGAGCGCCGCGCCAGGATCGACCGGGCTTCGAGAACCGCGACCGCATGTATGAGACGCCCTTCCACATCATCGAGGCCCTCAGCCGGCTGCCTCTGGAGCAGGCGGGCGACCGCGCGGCCTTGCGGCGTCTCGCGCCACTACTCCTGGCCAATCTGCCCGAGGACTTCGATGGCATGATGCTCTACGAGCCGGAGGCGGGCCAGAGACTGACGGCCCATCTGCTGGAGCGCGCCGGCGCGCGACGGGGAGCCATCGAGGTGGCCCTCTCATATCTGCTCGACGGCGACGTGGGCGACAGTGATCTGGCGTCCGCGCTCCGCTCTCCCGAGCAGGCCGCCACCTGGCTTCCGGCCCTCTGCACGCAGGCGTCCCATGTTCCCGATCTAGTGCGGCTCCTGGACCATGAGAACGGCTGGGTCCGCATCAACGCCTGCAAGGCTCTGGCCTTCATCGGCGACGAACGGGCCATCGAGCCCATCGCGAGGATGCTGGACGAGACCCCCAGCGAGGCGTCCTACGGGGTCAGTGGTCGGTTCCTCGATGAGGAGTTCAACGACCCCGCACCCCGAGTTCGGGAGGCCTTCGCCACGAGCCTCGGTCTCCTGGGGGCACCATCCCATGCTCCCCTGCTCGAGCACGTGTGCGCCGATGAGGGGAGCGCTCTGGAGGTGCGTCTGGCGGCGGCTCGGGCTCTGGGCGACCTGGGCGCGACCGGCGAGCTGCGCCGGGTGGCGACCGCCCATCCGTACCACACCGTTCGCCTGGCTGCTCGGGAGTCGCTCTGGCGCCGCGGCGAGTCGTGGGAGCCCTACTCGGGTGGGATCGCGTCCGAGAAGCCCCAGCCCGATGGACGCGCCGAAGGCTACGTCTTCATCAAGGGCGACAACGTCCTGCCCAACTTCTTCCAGAACGACCACTGGCGGCAAGCCTATGTGACGACCGACACGGGACCCGTTTACCGGCCCGGACGTAACCTGTGGGTGCTGAGTCCCGCCGGCGACGCCCGCCCGCTGACCCACTTCGACGATGGCTATGTGGGCGAGTGTGAGGTCTCATGGGACGCCCGCCGCGTGGTCTTCACCCGGCGGGGCGAGGACGACCCGTGGTGGCATGTGTTCGAGATCGGGGCCGATGGCTCGGGCCTGCGCCAGCTCACCTTCGGGCCATACCACGACGTGGGACCGGCGTACCTGCCCGATGGCCGCATCGTCTTCGCCTCCAGCCGCGGCGGCATGAGAGACGAGTACCACGGCTACCTCTGCACAGCACTGCATGTGATGGGGCCGCACGGCGAGAACATCCACCCCATCGCAGTCAACGCCGGCCGCGATAACGAGCCATCGATCCTGCCCGATGGCCGCATCGTGTTCGCCCGGCTGGAGGTCTTCTACAGCCGCCTGAAGACGGAGCTGACCATCCATGCCGTGGATCCCGACGGCACCCGGGACGTGGTCCTCTACGGCCCCGAGCGGCGGGAGTTCTGGGAGCGCCTCGACGTGGGGCCAAGGGGCGACGATTACGCGGCCCAGACGCCGGCCATGCACCGGGTCCTCCGGGTGTCCCAGCCCCAGGGGCTACCGGGTGGCGACATCGTATGCGCCTCCCAGGGGGGACTGGTGCTGCTGGGCCGGGAGCGGCGCGATGAGCGCATCATCCCCCACGACGACCAGCTCGCCTTCACCACACCCTATCCCCTCGCCGATGGGTCGCTTCTGTGCGCCGTGACCGAGAAGGCGCTTGAGCGCCAGGGGGTCGATCTGGGCATCTACAGAATGGACCCGGGATCGGGCGAGCTGGAGCTGCTGTACAACGACCCCGCTGCCGCCGACTACGAGGCCCGGCCGCTGGTGCCGCGCGCCCGGCCGCCCGTGCTGGCCTCGGGTCCGCGCTCCGATGCCTTCACCGGCGAGTTCGTATGCATGTCCGTTCACAACACCCAGGAGCCGGGCGTGGTGGAGCGGGGCCGGTTCGTGCGGGTCATCGAGGGGCAGCCCATGCCGGGCCGCCACAGCACCCACACCAACCCGGGTGAGGTCTGGCAGAACCACGGCGGCACCCTGGCTCGGGTCCTGGCCACGGCACCCCTGGCCGCCGACGGCTCCTTCCGGGTCGAGGTGCCCGCCGACCGCTTACTGCACTTCCAGGTCCTGGATAGCGACCGGCGGGTCATCGCCAACCAGCTCACATGGATCTACGTGCGGCCCGGAGAGCGGCGGACCTGCATCGGCTGCCACGAGGAGCCGGATACCAGTCCAGGAGTCTCTGAGCCGCGAGCGGCCAGGGAAGCGCCCATCGAATGCCTGCCGACAGGCGAGGAGTTCCGCTACCGAGCCAAGGTCTGGCTCAAGGGCGACCTGCCGCCCCAAGCGGATGAGCGTACGCGGACGGTACGCGCGACGAACCTGCATGCCCGGTGAGCTGAGTCGGCGTCCACGGCCCGCGCCGGCTCAGCCCACGGGTGCTTAGTTGACCGAGGCCCTCTCGGCGGTCGAGGGAGCCGGCGCCGTCCCGAACTTGGCGCGGTGGGCCGAGAGACAAACGGCCACGGCCTCCTCCAAGGACATGCTACCCAGGTTGAGACATAGGTCGTGGCTCAGCGGGCTGCCCAGATCCGTGCGGAAGTACGTGCGCACGAAGCCTTCCTTGGAGGCGTCCGACCGGTTGACCAGTTTCCGTGCCTCGGTGACGTCCATGTCGTAGTTCTCGACGGCGTACTCCACCCGTTGCTCGATGGGCGCCACCACCCGGACTCTCAGCCCACGCTCGGGGGGCATGAAGAACCCCACACCCCGCCCGAGGAAGACGCAGGGCCCGTGGGTGGCCATGGCGGTGACGACCTCGACCAGGTGGCGGACGTACTCGTCACAGGCCAGGAACCGGCGGTCGATGGTCCCGGCGATCCAGTCGTGGGCGCGGTTGTACCAGGTCTCGCCCAGGGACTTCACGGCGGCGACGCGCACGTTGGCGCGCTCGGCGATGTAGTCGACGATCTCCCGGTCCCAGAGCTGGCAGCCCAGCTCCTCGGCCAGGGTGCCGGCCAGCTCGTTCCCCTGGCTGCCGAGCTGACGGGACACGGCGATGTAAGGCGCCAGGCCCTCCTCGACCGTTTCGGCGGTGGCCTCGGCGGCCCGGCGCCGGGCCATCTCGGCGTTCCAGCGGTTGATCTGTCTCTCGACTAAGTGCTCGACGTCCACGCGGCGGGGCTTGTCCATGGGCGTCACTCCTTTGGGCATGCGCCCCCGGCACATGGCTTGCCCGGCCAGTGCCGGGAGCGGCGGACTCAGGCTCCGCTTCAGACATTCACCTGTTAGAAGCTCAGACGCCCGAGTGACCTATCAGTTGCGGAATTCCCCGGCCAGCGCTATCGCAGATACCTCACCCACACGTACAGCGTGCTCAAAGCCACCGTCCACAGCATGACCGGCAGGCCAGCCCGCGCGAAGCGCATGAAGCTGATGGGATGTCCCTGACGCTTGGAGAGTCCGCACATCACCACATTCGCCGAAGCGCCCACCAGTGTCCCGTTCCCACCGAGACACGCGCCCAGGGAGAGCGACCACCAAATGGGGAAGATTGCGGGATCGCGCGCCGCCTCCAGGGCCGGTTCGCCGGTCAACTGGGTGGCCACGTCGTTCACCAGCGGGCACATGGTCGCAACGTAGGGGATGTTGTCCACGACCGCCGAGGCGACGGCGGAGAACCACAGCACCACGATGGCCAGCACCGATGTGTTGTCACCGAACTCGGCCAGTACGATCCGGCTCAGCCTCTCGATCAGCCCCACCTTCACCAGCCCTCCGACCATGATGAACAGGCCGATGAAAAAGAAGATGGTCGACCACTCGATAGACTCGAATGCCTCCTCCACCTTCAGGCCCGAGACCAGGAGCAGCAGGGCCGCGCCCGACAGAGCGATGGTCGCGGGCTCCATGCCCAGCCGATTATGCAATACGAACCCGGTGAGAATCATGGCCCCCACAACGCCCGAGCGAACCAGTAGCGGCTTGCTCCGAATGGCCTTGCTGGCATCCATCTCCATCAGTCGCTCGCGCCTTGCGTCCGTGGTCGTCATGTCCCGGCGCCAGAAGATCGTCAGGTACACCACGTAGAGTGCCAGTAGCACGAGGACGAGGGGGCCCAGGTTGATCAGGAAGTCGTTGAAGGCGAAACCCGCCCTAGACCCTATGAGGATGTTGGGCGGATCGCCGATGAGCGTGGCGGTGCCGCCGATGTTGGAGGCCAGGGCCTCGGCGATGAGCATGGGGATGGGATCCAGCGCCAATGCCTCGGCCACGAGTATGGTGACCGGGCCGATGAGTAGGACCGTGGTAACGTTGTCGAGGAAGGCCGAGAGCACGGCCGTTACCACGCAGAGCAGGCACAGGATCACAATGGGCCGCCCCTTGGCCAGTCGTGCTGACTTGATGGCCACCCACTCGAACACGCCGGTGCGACTGGTGATGCCGACGAAGATCATCATCCCGACAAGGAGGAAGATGGTGTTCCAGTCCACCCCCGGGACCTCCGCCAGCCCCGACCGCTCGATCACCGCTGCGGCGCGCTCCACCTCCTCGGCGCTGGGCGCCGACTCGTGGGCAAGGGCGGCGTCACCGACGGCGTCCGGCGGCTCATACTCCTCGGCGAACTCGTTGAGCGAATGCACGACGCGCTCGGTCTCGCCGAAAGCCTCGTGCTGAGACACGATGCCGAGCAGTATCATCAGGCCCGCGCCGATCAGCGCGACCTTCGTCTTATCGACCTTCTCCGAAGCGATAAGCGCATAGGCCGCGAGGAAGAGGATCCCCGCGGTCACCTCGTGCCAAGGGGCAACCTGCATCCGGTTGCGCCCCCTCTGCAATGTGACGCCGGCATTCGGCGGAGCACGGCTGTCATCGATCCCCGTAAGGGGTTCAGCCACAGTATTCCACGTCCGGCGCGAGGGTGGGACACCAATTGTGCTCCCTTCATCCGAGCTCCGCAACCAAACCCGTCAGGTACTCGCTCTTGGGATGACTGAGCAGTATGGGGTGGTCGGCAGGTTGGCCCAGCCGCTCCAGGATCCGGCACGAACGGTCCCCGGCGGCCCGGGCCACCACGCCATCGAACCGGCCGCGGGTCATGGCGCCGCTGCACGAGAAGGTCGCCAGTCTTCCCCCCGGTCGGAGCAGCTTCATGGCCAGGCCCTGGAGACTCAAGTACGCCCCTTCGGCCTTCGATGCGTCGCCATGGCTCGGCTGGAGCTTCGGTGGGTCGAGGATGATCAGATCGAAGCAACGATCCTCCTCGGCTAGGGACCGCAGCCGGTCGAAGGCATCGGACTGATCCATCGGCCAGTTGGCGTTCGGGCCATTCAGCTCCAGGTTGCCGCGGGCGGCCTCCAATGCCTCCGCCGAGGAGTCGACCATATGGACCGACTTCGCGCCCGCGCTCAGGGCCGCCACCGCGAAGCCGCCCGTGTAGCAGAACACATCCAGCACATCGGCGTCCGGGGCGTAACGAGCGACCCGCTGCCGGTTCTCGCGTTGATCGCAGAACCAGCCGGTCTTCTGCCCGCCCCTCAGGTCGACTCGGAACCGCAGATCCCCTTCGCGGATGGTGACCTCCTCGGGCGGCTCCGCGCCGGCCAGTACGGTCGCCCCCGCTTCGTCGCGCAGCACGATGCCCGAGAGGTCGAGCTCGCCCAGGAGGGCCTCGGCCATGGCCGTCAGGTAATCGTCCAGGCACCGGGTGTCTCGCTTCATCACTGCGAAGTCGCCGTACCGGTCCACCACCAGGCCGGGCAGGCCGTCGGACTCGCCGAAGACCAGGCGAGACGCGTCGGTGGGGGGCTGTAGTGGGAGCCTGGCCCGGCGCCTCGCCGACGCGAGGGCGGCGGCGCGGAAGTAGCTACCATCGAGCACGGCCTCGGGATCCCAGGTGACCAGCCGGATGGGGAACCGCCGGTCGCCGGCCCACAGGCCCCAGGCCACGAACTCGCCAGAGGGCGCAACCAGCCGGACGGCGCTGCCGGTGCGTGGCGCGCCCCGAGTACGCTGGATCATGCCCGCGTCGACCCACGGCCTCCGTGCCTTCAGCGGCTGGAGGGCTCCTTTGGTGACGGTCACCGTATCGGCCACGGGGGCTCCTTCAGAGCCGCGGTTTGCGCTCAGTGGCGATCTCTAGCTCCGCCAGTCCGGTCTCGTCGTTGGGGTTCTTGACGGCCCAGCTCCGGTCTATGCCGATGAAGAACAGCTCGACCGATGAGAACACGGTCGCCGCATCGAGGTGGCCGCCGATGACCGAGCCGTCGGCCCGGCCGAGGGTCGCGTGGATATGCAGCATGGGGTCGCCGCCCATGGGGAAGAGGTTGCCCGTTAGGGAGAGGATCTCGCACGGCCCCGGCTCCTCCAGCGACTGCCAGTCCTCGCCACTGATGGGGAGGTCCGCGCCGGCTGCCAGGTTCCGCAGCACGATATCCTTGACCGACCCCGCCCCGGAGAGGATCAGGATCCGCCGCTCGTCCTTGACGTCGGCCAGGCGGCCGATCTCGCCATTGAGGTCATCGCCTGGCACAAGCCTGGCCACGTAGATCTGCCCCATGGCCGCACGCTCGATGAAGCTTTCGCTCACGGTACGCCCCCTCATGGGCGAACTCGCCCGAACTGACGAGAGGGTATTCGCTCGCGAGCGGGGCGGAGCCTGCCCGGGCTAGCGTCGGCGCTTGCGCCGCCTTCGCTTGCGGTCCTTGGGGAGGATCTCCGTCAGCTCCGAGCCGCACTTGCCTAGTAGGATGTCGTAGCTGCGGCCGGCAAAGCGCACGCTGCGGCGACTGAGTACCTGCAGCTCAGGCATGTCCGCGCGAGACAGGACGATGGTGTTGAACCGCACGCCCGCTGTGGACGCCCCGATCCTGCAGAGCGCCTTCTCGGCATCGACCGCGGAGTGGGATAGCTGCTCGAGGACGTTGCCGGCATCCAGGCTCCGGCCCTTCATCTCGACCACGCACAGCGCCGCCATGGATTGCAGGTCATGGAATACCAGCGCGTCCGCGGCTCGGCGGCTCTCCGGGGGCGGGTCACCATGTAGCTCAGCCCGAAGTCTCTCCCCTCGCAGGATGAGAACGCCCTCGCACTCGGTGCAGCGCAGCTCGCACCCGGAGTCCTTTACTACCGCTCCGCTATGCTTGGCTTGTGGGAAGGCCCCGCTCAGCGCCTCCGCAAGCTCGCGATGCGTCATCCGTCCTGCTCCGCAAGATCGCGGCGCAGGTCCACCCGCTCGTTGTGCAGGGCCATTAACACCTCTGCGAACTCGTCGTCGGGTATGCCGCCTTCAGGGGTTACCTCTAGACGTCGTGTGGAGTAGGCGGGTGGGTCGTGGCCGGCAACCTGCTCGAAGACATAGGCAGCGACCTCGTCTTCCGTCAGGTACTCCTCTTTGCGGTAGCCGCCGTCGGCCAGGTCATCCTCCTCGAACTCGCCTCGCAGGATGAGGTTGCTCAACTCGCTCAGCAGGAACTCACTGTGGGTCGTGATGATGAGATGCACCCCCTCGCGGATGAGCCGTGCCAGGAGGCGAGCCATCACCCGCTGGTTGGCTGGGTGGAGGTGCGTCTCCGGCTCCTCGATGATGAGGAAGGACTCGGGGCGAGTGCGGTAGAGAAGATCCACCAGGAGCGGCGACAGCTCAGCGACCGACGATGATGCCACAGATAGCGGTAGCTCGGCGCCGCCGATGATCTGACGAATGTGAAGCGACCCGGCAGGACCTTGTGAGATCCGCAGCTCCCCTGGGACCAGCTCCTGAATGTACGGCGCCAGCACCGGAGCGAGGGGACCCGGCTTGGCCGGGACCGTGAGCCAGCGCTTCATGGCGTCGCCGATACTGGCGGGGAACTGCTGCCCTTGATCGGGCGCAGAAGGCTGGGTTGCTTGGTCGAACAGAGCGCGAGCGACGGGTCCCGAGAGCTGCATGAGCCCGCTGCGGGAGCCGGGGATGTGGAGACAGCCCACGCCGAGGCGACCGGCGGCGTGGCGCAGTAGCGTCTGGCAGGCGATGGGCAGGGCCTGGCTGACGATCCTTGTCACGAGCGAGTCGACCGACGCGGCTGCTGCTTCGGGTTTCAACCCGGCGTGCGCACCCCCGTGGCGCCACGCGCGGCTGCCCTGCGACCCGAGATCCCAGCCAGCCGTCATCCCGAAGGGGGTGCCATCTGGCATTGGCTCGGGGCACCACGCGAAGAAAACGGCGTCGGTCCATGCCTCGGCTGCGCACCAAGCCTCGGCGGCATCGCCGGCCGGGTGAACGCGGAGCTCGGCCGGACCAACCGCCAGCGCGCATGAGGGGGCGCCGCCTGGACGAGCGATCGTCGATGGCGTCAGATCGAGCCCCAATTGCTGAGCAACAGGCTCGCAGTAGGTCCTAGATAGCGAGTGTGCGCAGAAGCCCGAAGCGGTGACTGGATCGACGGGTATGCGCAGCTCTTCATGGGCGAGAAGGCGCGGACCGAGGCCACTAAGGAGGCTGACGAGGGCGTCGCCAGCCTCGCCGAGGTCGTCGTCGGGCAGTGAGACGAACATGCCCCGTGACCATGACTGCGGCTCCGAAAACGCCCGCATCAC
>WJIW01000068.1 GCA_014730065.1 Armatimonadia bacterium
AGGCTGCCCTGGAGGGCGGTGCTCGGCCCGTCGTCGGCACCACCGGCTGGACCACCGACGACCTGACCGAGGCCCACCGGGCTTGCCAGGACGCGGGGCTGGGCGCCGTCATCGCGCCCAACTTCGCCATCGGCGCCGTGCTGATGATGCGGTTTGCCGCCATAGCGGCCCGGCACATGCCATCGGTGGAGATCATCGAGCTGCATCACGATGCCAAGCTGGATGCCCCCTCGGGGACGGCGGCGAAGACGGCGGCGCTTATTCAGCAGGCACGGGACGAGGCCGGTGTCGGCCCCTCGCAGCCCGAGGGTGCGCCCGACTTCCCCGCCCGGGGCCTCGATGAGCAGGGCGTGCGGATCCACTCGGTACGGCTGCCGGGCCTGCTGGCCCATCAGGAGACCATCTTCGGCGGCCTGGGCCAGACCCTCAGCATCCGCCACGACACCATATCGAGAGAGTCCTTCATGCCGGGCGTCTTGTTGGCGTGCCGGAAGGTCATGGGTCTGGATGGCCTGGTGTACGGACTTGACCCCCTCCTGGATTGACGGCACCCTTTCCTGGGCGCTGGGCCCATGGCCGGGAGGGCTCATAGGAGGCACACAGAGTGGCAGTACCCTGCACAATCGTAGGCTTTGGCGCCGTCGGGAAGCTCCTTTACCGGCTGGTGAAGGAGCGCGCGCTGCCCGTCGAGCAGCCCCGGGTATTCGCTCGGACCGAGCGGACCGAGGTGCTCGATGGCGATGAGATCCAGGTAGGCACCGTGAGCGAGGAGGCCTTCCCCGAGGGCGGCGTGGCGCTCTTCGCGGGCAGCGAGGGCGTAGGAAACGTCAGCGAGCAGTGGGGCCGGGTTGCGGCCCAGCGGGGCTGCACCGTGATCGACAACTCCTCCACTTTCCGCATGGAGCCCGATGTGCCCCTGGTGGTGCCCGAGGTCAACCCCCATGCCCTGGGCCCGGATACCCGGCTCATCGCGAACCCCAACTGCTCCACGATTCAGATGGTCGTCGCCATCGCGCCCATCCACCGGGCTGCGGGGATCGAGCGCATCGTGGTCTCGACGTACCAATCCACCTCCGGCGCCGGCGGGTATGCCGCGGAGATCATGTGGGACGAGGCCCGCGCGGTGCTCGACGGTAAGCCGGGCAAGCATGACGATAGCCCCTTCGCCCAGCAGATCGCCTTCAACTGCGTTCCCCTCATCGGTGGCCCGGACCAGACGGGCTACACGAGCGAGGAGCGGAAGATGATCCACGAGACGCGTAAGATCCTGGGGGATGATTCCATTGGCGTCTCCGCCACGACGGTGCGGGTTGGCGTCGAGGTGGGTCACGCCGAGTGCGTGAACCTCCAGCTCAAACAGCCCCTATCGGCCCAGGAGGCTCGGGAGCTGCTCGACCGAGCCCCGGGTGTGGTCGTTCTCGACGATTGGGCCGCCCCCGAGCGCACCCCCACGCCCCTCGATAGCGCCGGCCGCGACGACGTTCTCGTGGGGCGCCTCAGGGAGGACGAGAGTGTGGAGTTCGGTCTGGACATGTGGGTGGTGGCCGACAACCTACGCAAGGGAGCGGCGACCAACGCCGTCCAGATCGCCGAAGCGCTCTTCTCCAAGGGCCACTTGGGAGCGTAACCCATGACAGTCGAAAGGAACAGCACTGCGATGCCAGATCTGCCGCGCGTTCTGACTGCCATGGTCACGCCCTTCGACGACGCGCTGCAAGTGGACTTGGGCCGAGCCAAAGAGCTGGCCGCCCGCCTGGTCGAGGAGACCAGCGGAGGCGGCGTGCTGGTGGCCGGCACGACGGGCGAGACCCCAACACTGACGGGCCGGGAGAAGCTCGATCTCTTCGGCGCCGTGGTGTCGGCTGTGGGCGACCGAGCCTTCGTTCTCGCGGGCACGGGGAACTACAACACCGCCGAATCCGTCGAACTATCGAAGGCGGCGCAGGATGCGGGCGTGCATGGCGTCATGCTGACCACCCCCTACTACAACAAGCCGCCCCAGGATTGTCTGATCCGGCACTTCACCGAATGCGCCGCCGCCGTCGACCTTCCCATCGTGCTCTACCAGGTCCCGAGCCGCACGGCGACCCGCCTCGAGCCCCAGACCACGGTCCGGCTGGCACGCGAAGTCGATAACATCGTGGCCCTGAAGGACGCGGGCGCGAACATCAATGAGACTTCCTCGGTGCGGCTGGGCGCCCCCGACGGTTTCCTCATCTACTCGGGCAATGACGGCGAGACGCTCCCCATCTTGGCCGTGGGCGGCTACGGGGTCATCAGCGTGGCGAGCCATGTGGCGGGCCCGGCCATCGCCCGGATGATCGACGCCTTCGTGGCGGGCGACAACGCAGCGGCGCTGAAGGAGCACCTTGGGCTGCTCCCGATCATCGATGTGCTGTTCACCGTGACCAACCCCATCCCCGTCAAAGCGGCGCTGGGCTTGCGCGGGATGGACGTGGGCGGCCTGCGGCCCCCACTCTATGCGGCCGATCCGGCCCTGAAGGGACGCATCGAGAGTGTCCTCCGGGAAAGCGGAGTCCTCTGAGGAGAAGCTCCAGAGGCTGCACGAGATCATCCTGGGGTGTCATGACTGCGAGTTGTCGCGGGCCCGCAAGGTGGCGGTGCCGGGTGAGGGAGACTTCGGCGCCCGTATCGTGTTCGTGGGCGAGGCGCCCGGTGCGCGCGAGGACGAGCAGGGCCGGCCCTTCTGCGGTCCCGCGGGTCAGCTTCTCGATGAGCTGCTGGCGTCCATCGGCCTGCCTCGGGAATCGGTCTACATCACGAACATCGTCAAGTGCAGGCCACCCGGCAACCGGGTGCCCACCTCGGAAGAGGTAGCGGCCTGCAACGAGTATCTGAAGCTACAGGTGGGCCTGATCGCCCCGAAGGTGCTGTGCACGCTGGGGGGACCAGCGCTGAGCACCCTAACGGGGGAGACCCGGCCCATCGGCAAGTGGCACGGCAAACCCGAGCGGCGTAAGCGGTTCACGCTCTACCCGCTCTATCATCCCGCGGCGGCGCTTCATCAGCCGTCCTTGCGGGACACGCTATATGAGGACTTCGGCCGAC
>WJIW01000639.1 GCA_014730065.1 Armatimonadia bacterium
GACGCTCGCGAGACGGTCAATGCCAAGCGCAGGGCCCTCCACCGGCTCGCGCGACTCAGGGCCGCCAAGCCGGCGCCCATCTCGGGCCTGGATGCCCTCCTCATCAACCAGCTTCAGTTCTTCGACGACCCGGCCCGGTTCACCGAGAAGCTGAACGCCCTCTGTGACGAGCTGGAGGAGCGGGTTGCGCAAGGCGAGGGCGTGGGCGATGGCGGCCCGCGCGTGGTCGTCTCCGGATGCCCCATGGCCGCGCCCAACTGGAAGCTCCCCTCGATCATCGAGAAGCACGGCGCCGTCATCGTCGGCGAGGAATCGTGCGTGGGCGAGCGCGGCACCCGGAACCTGGTCCCCGAGGAGGGCGACAGCCGGGCCGAGGTCCTCGATGCCATTGCCGAGCGGTACTTCAAGATCGACTGCGCGTGCTTCACGCCCAACCCCAGCCGCCTCGATCACATCACCGAGATGGCCCGCACATACAACGCCGATGGCGTGATCAGCTATACGCTTCAGTTCTGCACGCCTTACGCCATGGAGAGCCATGCCGTAGGCCAGCGGCTGGAGTCCGAGGGAGTGCCCTTGCTCAAGGTGGAGACCGACTACAGCATGGAGGACGCGCCCCAGCTCGATACCCGGGTCCAGGCCTTCCTGGAGATGCTGGCTTGAGCGCGACCGAGACCACGGCGGGGCTCGACATCGGCTCCCGCTCCACGGAGCTGGTGCTCCTGAGGGGCGGCGAGGTGGTGTCGAGTCACCGCCTGGAGACTACCCACGACATCGCCGTCCGCTGCCGCGAGCTGCTTGAGGCCGAGGCCTACGACCGCCTGATGGTCACGGGCTACGGGAGAGCCCTCGCCGAGGCGCGCTTCGACGCGCCAACGGTAACGGAGATCAAGGCCGTGGCGCGCGGGGCGGTGGAGCTGGCGCCCGAGTCTCGCACCATCCTCGACGTGGGTGGCCAGGACACCAAGGTGATCCGGGTGGGCGATGGGGGCCGGGTGGTGAGATTCGAGATGAACGATCGGTGCGCGGCGGGGGCGGGCCGGTTCCTGGAGATGATCGCCCTCGCTTTGGGGTACGATATGGAGGAGCTGGGCCGGGCGGCCATGGACGGGGCGGATGGCTTGGAGCTGTCGAGCATGTGCGCCGTCTTCGCCGAGTCGGAGGTCGTGGGCCTGGTTACCCGAGGCATCGCGCGCGAGGACATCGCCAGGGCCGTCCATCGCAGCATCGCCCGGCGCACCCGCTCCATGCTCGAGCGCGTCGGATGGGAGCCGCCACTGCTACTGGTCGGCGGCGCCGCCCGGGGGCCGTGCCTCCGAGCCATGGTTGCATCGGAGGTGGGTGAGGAGCCCATCGTGCCCGACGACCCCCAGATGGTCGCCGCACTGGGCGCGGCCCTGCTGACGGGCTAGAGCCAACGCCGTCCGTCGGAAGGGCGAGAGAGGATGCCGAAGCTCCTGTCGGCGTGCTCGCGGTAGGTCTCGCGGTACCGCGCCACGACCTGATCGAGTGCGTCGGACGCGGCGTCGGGGTCGCAGATCCCGGCCACGAAGCCGCCGAAGCCGCCGCCGCAGAAGCGAGCGCCATGCACTCCGGGGGTGTCCCGCATCATCTCGGCCAGGACGGTCTGTTCGGGACTGCCGGTCTCGTACAGCTCCACGCTGCTCTGGAGCGACTCGCTAGCACACCGGCCGAAGCCGGCCAGATCCCCGGCGCGCCAGCAGTCGATGGCCTGCTCGACCCGAGCCGACTCGCCCAGGTAGTGACGGGCCCGCCGGCTTAGCATGGGAGGCAGGTCCGGCGCATGGGCTTCCAGGACCCCTCGGGGCAGGTCGCCCAGCCGCTCGGCCGGGGGTTCGATGCCCCCGCGGCGCGATACCTCAATCGCCGCCTCCCGGCACTCCTCGGTGCGCGAGTTAAAGCCCGTGGACTTCAGCGACCGGGGCAGGCCGGAGTACACGGCGATGAGCGCCGCTGGCGGGCCGGCGATGACCTGGACCTCCTCGGTCGAGCAATCAAGCGCCACGAGATGGTCGCGGCGCGCGTGCAGGATGACCGTGGGGTCCATGAGGCCACAGTTCACCCCCACGAACTCGTTCTCGACCCGCTGGGCCAGCCGCGCGAGATCATCGTGGTCTATTGAGGTCTCGTCCGTGTCAGCGAGGGCCGAGAGCAGAGCGACGGACAGCGCCGCCGAGGAGCTGAGGCCGCCCGAGGGCAGGGAGCCTGCCAGCGCTCCCTTGAGGCCGCGGGCTCTCGGTGCCGTGAGCGTCGCCGCGCCACGCACGAAGGGCGTCCAGTCGTGCTCGCCATCGGCGCGGTCGATGACCCGGCCGTCCGCGATCTCGACGGTCTCATCGGTGATGGCGTCGGTGACATGCACGGTGTCCGAAGCCGCCGGCGAGTAGGCGAGCGCCAGGCCCCGGCCGATGGCGAAGCCCGTCACCGTGCCGCCCTGGTGATCGATATGGGCACCCACCAGGCAGATCCGGTAGGGCGCGAAGACCGTGCGTGCGGCGTCTGGAGCCGCCTCGGCCAGAGCTCTGGACTGTGCCGGAGTCAACATGTCGCCTCGTCCTCATCCGCCGTCACCGCGGGGTCGGCCACCCGTCGCTGCTTGGCGTCAGCAGCGGGAAGACTAGCCGACTCTTCGCGTTGCCGCAAGCCGGTCGGCCCCGTGGCGGCCACAGTGTCGTGAACCGCCTAGCGGTTTGGGGTAGTATAGGCTCACAGGCTAGGCGCTTAGGAGGAACACGCCATTGAGAGAGCAGTCGCTGGAGTTTCTGCGTGAGTTGATGGAAGCCCCGAGCCCGTCGGGGTTCGAGCAGCCGGCCCAATCGGTGGTTCGGTCGTATGTAACGGACTTCTCAGACGAGGTCGATACCGACGTCATGGGTAACGTCATCGCCAGCAAGAATGGCAAGGGCAAGCCCCGGGTCATGCTGGCCGGCCATGTGGATGAGATCGGGCTGATCGTCAGCTACATCGACGACAAGGGCTACATCAACTTCAAGGGAGTGGGTGGATGGGACACGTCGGTCCTGGTGGGGCAGTCCGTGCTCGTCCACACCGCCGAGGGGCCCGTGCCGGGCGTGGTGGGACGCAAGCCCATTCATCTGATGTCCGCCAGTGAGCGGGGCAAGTCCATCGCTATCGATCAGCTCTTCATCGATGTGGGCGTCGAGGCTTCGGAGAAGAACGGCAAGAAGAACGGCAAGAAGTCGGATAGCAAGACCTCGAAGCTAGTGCGCATCGGCGACCCCGTAACGGTGGGCAATGGCTTCATGCCGCTTCAGGGCGATCTGGTGGCGGGCCGGTGCTTCGACGATAAGGCCGGGACCTTCGCCATCGTCGAGGCCCTGCGGTTACTGGCGCGACGCAAGCTCGACGCCAGCGTGTTCGCCGTCTCCACCACCCAGGAGGAGGTCGGCCTCCGGGGGGCACGCACCTCGTGCTTCGGCCTGGATCCCCACGTCGGCATCGCGGTGGACGTTACCTTCGCATCGGATACGCCCGGCGACTCCAAGAAGAAGACATCGGACGTCTCCATCGGTGGCGGGCCCGTCATCGTGCGGGGAGCGAACATCAACCCCCGACTCTACGAGCGGCTGATCGAGGCCGCTGAGGCCAAGAAGATCCCGTACCAGCTCGAGGCCTCGCCCGGAGGCACCGGCACCGATGCCAACGCCATGCAGCTCACCCGCTCGGGTGTGGCCACGGCACTGATCGGCGTGCCCGTTCGCTACATGCACACCCCCGTAGAGGTGCTGTCCCTGAAGGACCTGGAGAACACGGCGAAGCTCCTAGCCGAGACCATCGCTCGGCTCGAGGAGGATTCGGACTTCACGCCCTAGCACGCCGTATACGGAGAACCGGCCGGCGGAGCGCATTACGCGCCAACGCCGGCCGGTCTCTACGGTCGCGCCCCCATACCACGGACCGGGCGCACGCGGCCTGGGGTGGGGTGGCGGAGGGCAGAGGGGACTCTAGCCCCTCCCGCGCCCCTTCGCCTTGCCCTGGCCTCGGCCAACGATGCGTACCGTGTCCGATCCTCGGATCAGCTCGCCTTCCGTCGTCTCGCCCTCCAAGACGATCTCGACGGAGCCGCTCACGTCGGGCTCCAGTCCGATATCTTGGACCAGGAAGTGAAGGAGCAGGTCTTTGACCTCGTCACCATTCACGTCGGCGAAGGTGGCATGGGTGGCCCTCGCCTTGCCCAGAACCACGGTGCTGCAGTCCACGAGCTGCATGTCCAGGTCCTCCGAGCCCAGTACCGCCACAGGCAGATGTCCATTGGACCGTGGGTTCAGAGGACTCTCGCCCTCGCCCGGCCGAATGCGCACCTCCACGGGGATCGCGGGCCGCTCCAGGCCCAGGTCCACGTCGAGGACGGACACCGAGGTGCCCCCGCTCGCGCCCCGGTTCGTCACATTCCACATGGCGCCCTGAACGTGGGCCAGATGCACCTTCGCGCCGGTGACGAGCGCGGCCCCCCCGGCCAGCACATCGACCCTGTCGCCCCGGGGGATGACGGTCAGGGTATCGGAGGAGCTGGCTGCCACCTGGGTACGGGCGTTCCCGACCCCCGTGCTGCGGTTGTACCACCAGACCTCATAGTGTGGGCTGACCCCGGGCGTGAAAATCACCCAGACCAGCGACTGGACCCCATCGGGATCCAGCCCATCCACCAAGAACCTCATCTGGACGCCCGACCTCGCCTCGAACCGGGTCAGCACGCCCCACGTCTCCTCGGGCTCGACCATGCAGGATGCGGACGTCTGCTGCCCCCATTGGGGAACCACGTCCATGACCATGGCCTCGCCGGCATCGCTCTGCTGCAGGTAGACGTTGCCGCCACCTGTAGACCACTCGTAGCCCCTCCATTTGAGGGTGTCGCCCACGGCGCTTTCGGCCGCGATGACCGCGAGTCCCACAGTTAGCCACGCCACCCATCTCATGAGATTCAGCCTCCTACCGTGTGAGCTACCGCCGTCCGCGCAAGGCGCGGAAGCGGTGTGTGCCCGCACACCGGCGGCTGCCGGCAGGTAGGAGCTAAGGGCCGCGCGAGTCGCGACCGGGTTATCGGTACCCTTCCCTACTGGGCAGCCGTTCCCCGGCGCGGAGCGCCTCTAGTCTTCATATTCCCTTTGTGCAGCGGGGACTCGGTCGAATAGCGAAAAGAGTCTAGCGAAATTAGACGCGGCCCTGGCAGGCACCTAGCTGCCGACTCCAGCGGCGTCGTGAAGGATCTCGCCACCCACCATCGTCATATCGACCCGGCAGTCGCCGAGGGCGTCCGGGTCCTCGAGGATGTCATGGGACAGGGCTACCAAGTCTGCCCGGTACCCGGGCGCGATCTCGCCCTCGGGAAGCGCGCCGCCCGACGCCACCGCTGCGCCGCGGGTGTAAGCCTTGATGGCCTGGAAGACGCTGACCCTCTCCCTGGGAGTCCAGCCTTCGGGCCACTGGCCCGCTCGGTCCCGCCGCAAAACCGCGGCCCGAATGCCATCCAGGGGATCGAAGCTCTCCACCGGCGCGTCGGACCCGAAGCACAGCACGATGCCCGCCTTGGCCATGGATCCGAAGGGAAAGGCCTGATCGACCCGGCCGGGCAGGTGCTGCTCCACCGTGGCGGCGTCCTCGCACAGGTGGACGGGCTGGACCGAGGCGACGACCCCGAGCTGGGCCATGCGCCCGAGATCGGCGGGATGGACGTGCTGGGCATGCTCCAGGCGATGCAGCGAGGCCCGAGGCGCGCCGCCCGCCGCCTCCAGGCCATCCAAAACCTCGCGCACGGCCCGGTCTCCGATGGCGTGGACGGCCAGAGATAGCCCCGCCGCTTCGGCCTTGCGTGCAAGCTCGGCGATGGCCTTGGATTCGTGCTCGAGGATGCCCGTCTCCGTGGTGCCCGCGTAGGGTTCTAGCATGGCCGCCGTGCGCGCGCCCAGGCTGCCATCGGCGAAGACCTTGAGGGAGCCGATGCGGAGCCACGGACCACCCAGGCCGGTACCGATGGCCAGCTCGGCAGCGTGGTCGACTAGGTACTCGGGGATGTGGTGAGTGACCCGGAACCTCAGCCGGTCCTCTCGCTGGAGCTCCAGGAGAGGCGCCAGAGTCTCCGGTCCCTCGCAGTTGTGACAGCCCACCAGGCCCAGAGAGTGCCCGTGCTCGATGGCGGCCAGCAAGGCCTCTTTGCGACGCCCCAAGGGGATCTCGGGCCGGTGCTCATGGACCAAGTCCATGGCCGACTCGTACAGCATCCCATCGGGCTCGCCGGAATCGTGGCGGCCGATAGCGCCCCCCGGTGGGTCGGCGGTGCCCGCCCCCACGCCGACCTTCCGTAGCACCACGTCGTTGACCCACATGCTGTGTCCGCACCGGGAAGTCAGCGTCACCGAACGCCCACCGGCATGGCCCTCCAGGTCGGCGGCTACTGGCCGGCGTTCCTCCGGCCATGTGTTCGCGTCCCAGCCGCCGCCTCGAACCCACTCCTCGGGGCCCAGAGAGTCCGCGTAGCGATCGATGGCGCCCAGGACCTCGGCCAGAGAGGCGGTATCGGTGAGGTCCAGCCGGTCACCCACGATTCTCAAGGCCAGGCCGAGGAGGTGGACATGGCCGTCCACGAACCCGGGCACCAGGAGCCGTCCACCCAGGTCGATGGACGGCGTGCCCAGGGGCAGGATCGCCTTGAGCCGGCTGGCCGGGCCGACGGCGAGAATCTGGCCGTGGGCGATGGCGACGGCCCCCGGGTGTGCGGCCTGATGTCGCATGTCCAGCACTCGAGCGCCCGTTACTAGCGTGGTCTCCATAGCGACCGTCCCCCGTTCGGTACTACTCACTGGCGATCAGGAACAGCCGTCCCTCGCCCGCGTCCAGAGAGACCTGAAGACCCTCCATGTCGGGGCTGTCGTCCCTTACGGGCACCTCGCCATGGCCCGTCTTCGCGACCTCCGTGATCCGCTCCAGGGGAGCGTCGAATGTCACCGTCGGCCATGACGTGAAAGCGTAGTCGTAGTTGTTCAGAAGTACGGCGCGCCGGCCGTCCCGATGGACGAACTCGCCGATGAGATACTCGCCATCAGTGATCGACGCGATGGAGCTGCCTTCCAACAGCGGCCCGTAATCCTGCCCTCGAGCCAGTCGCCGCACCTCGGTGCTCGTGAGCCGCATGAGAGCCGGCCCCATCGACTTAATCTCCCGGTTGATCCGGCGGGCTTGGTCGTAGTGCCGAGTCCGTCGGCCGTCGGTGGTGATGATGGCGCCGCCCTTGGGGAACTCGTGCCCCTGGGGCGTCCAGTAGCAGAAGTAGAGCACTCCCTTCGCGCCGTAGGCCAGGGAGCTGTAGATCTGCCAGCGGAGCATGGCCTCGGTAGGGTCGAAATGGGGCCCGAAGGGCATGGTGTTGAAGAAGTTCCAGAAGGGGATGCC
>WJIW01000069.1 GCA_014730065.1 Armatimonadia bacterium
ACCAGACATAACAGTCGCATAAGGCGCCTCCCCCCTGAACAGACACTGAAACGGGCAGCCACGGCTTCCCACCGATTCTGCAATCGGACGGGCCCCGCCGCAACTTGAGCCGCTTCCCCACAAACAGTATAGCCTCAGTTGGACGCTGACGCGAATCGCTCCCGCGCGGGGGTTATGGCCGGGTGGGAGAGGTCGACCGGGTCGCCGCTTCCAGGTACACCAGCAGAGCGAGGCCGCCTAGGGCCCAGACGACAACCGCCAGGTGCTTCTGATGGTGGGCGGCCATGAGCCCCGCGAACAGGTTCTGGGTCGCCACCAAAATCGCGGCAACGGCGAAGGCCCGGCGGCCGGGAGTTCGTGGCTGCCGGCCCAGGACGGCGGGAGCGGAGCTTAGAGAGCCTACGACGAACCACGCTGGGTAGTTGATGAGGGGGATGCCGTAGTAGATGCTGTCACCGCTCCACCGCCACGCGGCCAGCTCGCCCGACATGATCGGGTCGAGCACCACATCCCACAGAGTCACGATGGCTCCCGCGAGGAGACACGACTGCAATCGCCCGAGACCCGCGTGGCGAGCCATCAACAGGCCGGGGCCCAGCACCATGAGCCAGGCCATCGGTATAAGGTAGGGTACGCGCCCGAGGAAGCGGGGACCGAGACGCTCGGTGTACTCGTACTCACCGAAAGGGTAGCCGGTCAGGGTGCTCAGGTACTCGGTGCCACCCGCGACCACAATGCACCCACCGAGCAGGGCCGCCGCACGCCCCCAGCCCCATACCGCGGCGACGAGAAGGAAGGCGCAGAGCCCGCCGCTGGCGATGTTGGCCCGGGCCAGGTGGGTCGCCAGAGCCTCGTAGTCCCAGTCGGGCGCAGCCTCCGGCATGACTGCCCGCAGCCCGGTACCCGTCAGGGAGAAGAGCACCACGGCAAGGTGCACCACCAGCATTGCCACGGCCGCTCGAAACGGGACCTTGTTTGGCGGAGCCTGGCTCTCGCTCATAGCGCTCCCTCGTCACCGGTCTTCGGGGCGCGGCGAAAAACCCCTGGCATCTACTCCAGCACGATCACGTCATGGATGGCGACCGAGGGCACGCGGATGCTGCACCATTCCGTGGCCGGGTCCCACCGCCATGCCAGCTCCTGCCCGGCGGGCTCCATCGCCACCTTCTGGGGCCGCTGCCGGGTCCTCACCCGCAGCTCCATCTCGCCTGTGCCGGGGATGTAGTCCGTCACCGTCCGGTTCCCCAGTGGCAGTCCTGTGGTGTTGAGCAGATGCACCGAGAGCCGGCCATCGGCGGTGCGCCTCAGGGCCACGTCGACCGTGGGTGGACCTTCCAGCTCGACGGAGGGCTCGGGGAAGGCAGCGTGGGCCACCTCGGCGATGAACTGCCGGATGAAGGGATGGTGGCTATGGAAGTTGGTCACCTCGATGGGGCCGTACACGCCGACGATCGTGCCCTCACCCAGCTCGTTGATGGTCGCGGCCCACTCGGCCTCCTCGGGCCGCATCACCCGGTCGGGATACCAGGAGTGAAGGCCCTGAGCCCCCGCCAGCTCGACCCGGCTCCAAGGGCCCCGGACGCTGACGAACCCGTCGCCCACTCCCAGTTCGGCGGGGGCGTGGTGCTCCTCGCCTATGGTGACCCCCAGCTCCTCCTCGAAGAGGTGCGCCGTGCGGTGGGTGACCAGCAGCGAGCCGCCCCCGCGGACGTATTCCACCAAGGCCTCCCTGAAGCCCGGCATGAGCTTGTGGGCATCGGGGATGACCACAAGAGGGAACTCCCTCAGCCGAGGCCCGAGCTGATGCTCGGCGAGGATGTCGACCGAGTAGTGGGACTCCAGCAGAGCGTGGAGGATGCCCTCCACCGCCTCCACATAGGCCGGCACGAACACCGACTGGCAGTTGTCGGCCCACGATTCGTACGAGAGCACCACCGCTACCTGGGGCACCGTCTCGCTCTTGAAGCTGACCTCCTGGCGGGCCCGGCAGAAATCCGCCACCTGGCCCAGGGTCTCGATAAGGAAGGGCGGGACGTAGCCCGTTCGCTCGGGCTGGTTGTAGACCTGGAAGCCGCCGCCCTGCATGAGCACCACGCCGGCCTCCTGCATGAGGTGCTCGGGTGTCTTCAGGGAGTGACCCGTGCCCTCGACCCAGTTGAAGCCCCAGGCCATCAGGTCCCACGGCATGTCTGTGCTCGCCAGGTACCGTGCCTCGACCCGGGCCCGGTCGACCGAGGCTGTGGGCGAGTAGTCGCCGGAGAGGAAGTCCAGGTCGACCTCGACCGGCTTCGGCGCATGGGGCGTGTACATCCAGTTGCTAGTGATCTGAAAGCCCGGCTTATACTCATGCAGAGCGCCGACCCAGTGGGCCAGATACCTCTCGAAAGCTCGGCGGTGGAACTGTTTCCACTCCAGCCAGTGCTCATCGCCGGGGCCGGTGGGGATGTCCTCGATGCCCGTCTCCGCCGTGAACCGGCGCTTGGCCTCGTCGGACCAGTCCAGCTTCGCTCCCCAGCACTCGCCATCGGCCCAGATGCCATCGATCTCGTACTTGTCGATGACC
>WJIW01000070.1 GCA_014730065.1 Armatimonadia bacterium
ATCGAGGAACCGCAGCGCGAAACGCACGAGCGGTGAACTCGGCATGTCGAGCTGCGCCCACACGCCCTCATCGAGGTACTGGTAGTCCGCCAGATCGTAGGAGTCCACGCTGGTGGTTACCCACCGCTCCATGCTGCTATCGGGATTCTCTTCACGCACCCGCGCCATCACTCGCTGGGGTATCGCTGGACAGGGCACTATGAGTGGACCACCGGCGCTCATGTAGGTGCCGAAGAGGCTTGCGCCATACTCCTTGTTCCTGAGGATCGCTAGGATCCAAGCGTTCTCATCAAGGGCCATGACGGCATACCGATTCGAGAGAAGCAGCTTTCCCTCCGGAAGGGCCTGGGCGAACGCTGTGCTGAACCAACGCGCGTACCTCAGCAGCTCCATGTACAGGTAGAGGCCCAACTCATCGTCATGGACGATGTCGGCGATCTGGGCCGCAGCACGGGTCGCCACGCCCTCCACGGCGAAGGGCTCGCTGTACCAATACTTGATGGTGGCGCCGCCATGTCCGTCCGTGGAGATGCGGAGCCGGTGGATGGCCTCGCGTCCCGCCTGCACGGTCGTGAGACCCGGGCTGCCCCCGCTGGGCGGATCGGCCCACGACCACACTCGCCGCTCGCCCTCGTCTCCGTACACCCACCAGGAGTTACTGGCCGGCAGGGGCACCGCAATGAACCCGTTGGACCAACCCTCGCTATCGTCCAGGCCGAACCACAGCTCGCCCTCATCCCACCCCAGGGCTGTCACGTCCTCGGTGGCCAGGATCGGCCAGCCCGCGTCTCCGGGCGCATTCTCGGTCCAGGCCGCGGGCGTGGTTCCGTCACACCACGCGATCCGTCCCGCGTCGGTGCCGACGTACAGATGGGTGGTACTACACGTCATGGAGCTGATGGTCTCCGTGCCGCTCCAGGAGCCAGCCGCGAACGTCGACCAACTGGACCCGTCGAACACATGCAGGTCACCTTCGCCGCCCATCCATAGCTTCCCGTCGAACACCACGGCCCGCGACAGGACCGCCGACCGCGTCGCCTCCAGGGTCCACGTCATCCCGTCCGTCGACCAGACTTCGGTGCTCGCATCTCCCGGCGCCACAAGATAGAGCGTGCCGCCGTACTCAATGAGGGTCTCGGCCGCGAAGCCATCGCCCGGGGTAAGGCTGTCCTGGTATCCACCGAGCCCGGTGGACTCGACCACGAGCCCGCCCGCGGCAACCCAGAGGGTATCGGAGAAGCTCGCGATGTCCGTGATGGCCGCCCCGGCATCGAAGAGTTCCTGCATCTCGCCGGTGGGCCGCCACCCGAACAGCCATCCATCGAAGGCACTGGCCGCCACCCAGCCGTCACCGTGGGCCACCACTTTCCGGATCGCGGCCGGGCTCAGCGCATAGAGCCATGCCCGCACGTCGTCCGTGGGCGCGTAGCTGCCCGGCAGGTAGTAGTCCCCCTGCTGCCCGGGGAGCTGCCCCCATCGGAACTCGGCATCGGCCAGCGGCAGCTCCCAGAATGGGCTGTAGTCATCGGCAGGCAGGGCCGAGGAGCCCTCTTGGAGGGTTCCTTCCCAGAGGGCGGTGGGGTCCCCGAATGGAGACCGATAGCGGGTGTAGATACCCGCCAGCGAGCCGAACTGAGCCTCCACGTGATCTTGGAACTCCGGCCACGGATAGAGGTCCTCGAAGGCGATGATGTCACTCACGAGGCGGTCCACCACGCCCGCGTACAGCCGGCCAGCCGTCTTCCTCAGTGCCGTGATCTCATGCGTCTCCGTCTCGCAGTCGATCGTGGTCGCCTGGTAAGACGGGATCCCCTCCGAGTCCCTCACGAGATCAATCGAGTTGTAGGTCCGCCCTGCCGATGGGAACTCGGAGGCGGTCAGGTTCGGCAGGAGCCTCTCTTGATGCGACCAGGGCCATATGTGGATGGTGGCGTTGAACCCGGGCGCGAAGGGAAGCCCCTCCGGCACGTGCAGGCGGTCCAGATGGTTCATCCCGAGCTGGGGCGCGAACGCCAGGCCCCGGATGGGCTGTAGGGGCTTGACGGTCATCTGTCTCGCGAGCCCCGGAGGGGTCGTCTTGTAGATGTGGCCATGCCAAGTGAGTGCCTCTTGGGTGAGGGGGGTCGTGCGACGGATCCAGTACACCCGCTCCACGCCATCTACATTCTTGACGGTCCTCTCCCACTCGAGCTGCCACTGCTGGTAGAGGGGATGCGTCGCCCCGATCTGTGAGGCGTATCGGTACGCGACCAGGCCGTACTGGTAATCCAGCCCTGAGCCCAGATCCTCGTTCCGCAGCACGTGCGGCTTGCCCATGACGCGGCGACACGCTGGCTGCTGGGCCGGGGGGGTCACATCCTTGATCTCGTACTCCGGCATGGGGTACGCACCCCACGGGGTCCAGGTGTGGTTGTTCCAGACGTATGTGGTGAGGCGCTCGCTGCCCCTCCGATCATCCGCGATGGCGCACAGGTCATCCCCGATGTTGAAGAGGCTGTAGGCCCGCAGTGCCGTCGGGAAGAGACGTCCATCGGTTGTGCGGCGCCACACCATGCGCCTGGTACGGAGCCACAGCTCTCCCGACCAGAACACGACCTCCAGAATCGAGTCCACCGGGGCAGCGGTTGAGTAGATACTGCCCCCAGACCACGTGCCGTCCGATGCGCGCGTCCAGAGGGCGCCCTTTCCGTCCAGGGGCTCGTTGCCACCCCAGCTCCCGTACGGCTGGTCCTCGAATGCCTCCTGACACCCCACGGCATAGACCACATCATCGATGGGCAGCAGCGCGTTGATCTCGTCGGCGTCCACGGTGCTCTCCGCCACCGCAGCGCCGCCCATGCCGCCCGCGAGGTCGTACTGGTAGATCGGCGGCCCCGTGGGCTGGGTGCCCGACTGGTACTCGATGACGGCATCGGGGTGCCGCCCCTTGGCTTGGCCCGCGACCACCAGCGAGTCACCGATCCGCACGCAGTCTCGGATCAGTCGCAGGCCAGTGGTACACTGGAGGCGCCAAGGCGTCACTGGATCAGCCCATCCTCTCGGTTGATGGTGGCCGTCGTGTGGGCAGCGTCGTAGTAGGCTTCGGGTGACGTGGCGGGGTGGAAGATGTACACGTTCCGCTGGCCCTGCATGGCCGACTGGCCGCGGCGCCCCACCTCATGGATCAGCTCGGCCAGTAGGGAGCAGACCGCCGTATCCCAATCGATCCGGCGGATGCCGCCCAGCTTTGCTGCGTCCTGGGCTTGGTGGTACTCGTAATGCCAGCTCTCGATCGTCCGGGAGTCATCGGTCGACTTCTCGAGGTCGCCCCAGTACACCTTAATGGCATCGCGGTCACCGGGGTCCATGCCGGCCACGATGGTCTCGAGGCTCGTCAGGCGATCATCCACCGTATCTGGCGTGCCGCCATAGTCGGCATACGCAGCGCCCAGCGCCGCGAAGAGCTGGGCCGTGTCGGTCTGGAGGTCGGCGATGAGCCCCGCCAAGTACTCCTGGCCGATCTCTCGGCGGAGATCCTCGATGTCCGCCTCCTCCTCGCCAGGATCGCCGACCATCTTGATGGAGCCGCTCTCGGTGCCGACCCGGGCGAGGACCAGCCCCGTGTAGCCCGTGCTGGCGGGGTAGACCACGAAGGTGGGCGTCCGCACCCACGCCATATCGGTCTCGCCATCCACGTGAGGGGTAGCCCAGATGAAGTTGTCCGCATTGTCGTTCAATGTGATGTTCTGGCTCGAGCCCGTTAGGCCCGCGAACCCATCCACGAGCCCGGCGCCCGCCGCGATGGCCGCCACCAGCCCCGTGCCCGCGCTGACCTCCCAGGACGTAGAGCCAAACACCCCATCGCCCCATAGCTGGGCGAGCTGGGTAAGCTGGTTGTCGATGCCGACCCCGAAGCGTTGGTTATCCACCTCGGACATCTGCTCATCGGTGAGCATGTACGGCAGGTTGTATTCGGTCGTGCGGCCCGATGCGGACATGGGCCATCACCTCCTAGTCAGCCGGGGTCGCGAGGTGCCCATCGAGGATCTTCCGTTGGGCCGCGAGCTCCTTACCGGGCTCCTCGGCCTCATGGGCCTCCATCCACACGAAGGCCACGGACCGCTCCAGCATCTCGCGCAGCCCGTCCCGCGTCCGGGCCGAGGCGCTGATGCCGAGATCCTCACGCTGCGCACACAGGAACCCGCGTTCCGTGAGCCGGACGGGGAACTCGATGGGCCTGTCCAGCTCGACCTCTCCGCAGGCACGGCCCGCGTAGAACTTGGAGACCTCGATCGGTGCGATCTTCTTCTGCTTGGCGCTCATGTCGCTCTCCCTCCGCGCCGCAGTGGCGCTCATGCCCTAGCCCACGTCTGTCCGCCGTCCGGGCTCAGTCGGTAGCTCGGGTCCTTGCCTGCCAGAAGCTGAACGAGAAGCTGGCCATCGGTGCGCGGCGCGATGCCCCCGCCCGTAAGGTTCATCTCCGCCACCGGGGAGCGGTATCGTGGCAACCCCAGCCAGTTGAGGTTCACGTACTCCGCTCGGCCGTCGCGCGCCACCAAGGCCTGGCGGTCGCCATCCCGGTCGGCTCGCAGATCCACCAGCACACCGCTTAGGGCGTGGGATCGGAGCGGACGCCACGTGATGCCGCCGTCACTACTCCTGTTGGCCTCGATCTTGCCGCCGGTGGATGCGTGGACCGTCAGCGCCCCGTAGGGGCTGACCTCGAGGACGGCGGATACCACGCTGCCGCTGCGTACCTTGGATTGGTACCGCACCGTGCCGTCGTATCCGAGGCGCATATACCAGATGGATTGCCCACCACCACGGAGGCCATGGAGTTCGCCATCCCGCCCGACTCGTATCCCCATCGGTAGGCCCGAACCACTCACTGGCAGCGCCCGATCCCATGTCGTCCCTCCATCTCGGCTCCAAGCGAGCACGATCTTCCGACCGTTCCAGCCCAGTAGCACCAACCGACCATCGTTGGCGTGGGCGGGGAAGCCCCACTGCACGCCACTGGGCATCGAGAGCTTGCGAGTCACGTACCGACGCCGGCCGCCGATGGCCTCCATTACCGAGGCTTTGCCACTCTCGTACCGGACCCCATGCAGGATGGAGTCGCGATCGATGTCGATCGTCCCCCCGATGCCAGCATGTCGCTTGGCCCACAGGGCCCACGCGTACTCATCGAAGCTGGTCCGGAACCGCAGATCCCATTCGGCATTGTTGGGAATGGGGCCGAAGAGGATCGGGCTGTACCATGTGCACATGATCGTGTACTCGTCCGAGGCATAGTCTGTGCCGGCCTCGGGGATCAGTACCGACAACCGCTCATCGGGGTCCATCTGCCCCGTGTAATCGGCCTCGAATGCCCACGCGGGCGCCATGCTCGCGTTCGCGGGCTTGGTGATCTGGTATGACTCATCGCCGTACCACCAGGCGAAGTTGTAGGCACTCAAGCCGTGCAGTACGCCCTGGAGTGTCCACGTCCCCAGGCAGTAGTCACGGAAGGTCCTGCGGTACTGGACCGGGAGGTCGAGGTCCAGGTCATCGGTGATCCACCCGAACTCATCATCATCCAGACCATCATCCAGTGGCTTGTCGCGATCGGAGACCTCGAGGGACCAGCTCGTGGAGTACGCCGTGCCGTATGGTCCGCTGGACCACCCACCGATGGGCGCGAAGTTAGGGATCTTGAAGGTCAGGTCCAGGTCCAGCCGGTACTGGAACGCCAGCGCCGGGGCCACATCCTCGTGGACCGGCTGCCGCTTATAGGCATCGCTACCTAGCAATGTCCAGTTCTCATCAAGGGCCACACACATCAGGCCCTCCACAGAAGCTGAGTCCACACCGGAAGTAATACAGACCCGCGGCGTTCTGGATGGGGCGCCCACTCATGGGCCGAGCCATCCCGCCACCCATGGCTGCCCGGGCGCGAAACTGCCGGGCTATCTCTCTCTGGATCCGGTCGGGAGACAGCCGACCGATGTGCCCCGGGGAGCTCGAGGCCACGATGGGGCTGCGAGGAGGTGTCCGCATCCTCAACTGGCTCGCCCCGCTTTCACGCGCATCTGGGCGGTCATCATGTACTCGTCTTGGTTGGTCGCCGATTCCGATAGCCCCACACACTCCATGGTCTTGCCATCGAATAGGGAGTGGTGTGAAAGCTCTAGGGTGCCGGGATCGAAAAGCATCAGGTGGGGATCCGCGGGTGCCGTTACGGATACATCGCCCCGATCCACCTCGAGCTGGTGGGCGCGCAGGTAGGCCTTAGAAGCCGCCTGGGCGGGACTGCGGACCAGGCGATCCACCTCCACCAAGTCCTTCCGCCGCCCCACGCCCGCCACAGCCTCGATGCTCTGATCGCGCCGAGGAGTCGTCTGGAGCACCGCCGTGTAGGTCACGGGCGCATCGTTGTCGCCACCGATCACCGTCACGTGGGTGACCTCGCGGTCATCCTCTGTGGGCTCCTCGGACGGGGCCTCATGCACCGGCCACGAGGATGCGGCGGTCGAGGGGTTGGACCCGTCGGAGTACGTGAAAGCCCGAGCCAGTGCCTCGGTCGTGGGCGCACTGAGGGGGCTGCGGTACACCACCTTGTCCCTCTGACACCAGAGGCGATGCCCCTCCCACTCGGCCACCATCCGCATGGCGTCATAGATGTTGATGGGGTCGCGGAAGCTCAAGGGGTGCTCAGCGCTTCGCCCCCGCCGGGTATCGGGCGGTGCAGGCAGCGGCACCCGCCGGTGCGATGGCTCGATGTCCAGGTAGGAGGACGGGATGCCGGCCCGCAGACAGTAGTCCTCGATGAGGTCGCTGGGTCTCTCGCCTGCCGTGGGCGGCACATGCATGCGGTCGGCGTCTTGGGCCAAGGTGAGGATGTCATGCCACGCCACCTCGCCGCGCTGCTGCTTGCGCGTCGGCCCGCGGCCAACCAACAGGTATCGATCCCATGCCGTCCACTGACCGAGCTCCGAATGCCACTCCCCGCGCACACGGTAGAGCCGGCGGCCGTGGAGGTCGGCCAAGGGCCCAGGATCGCCCTGCAGGTGGGAGTCATCCCGGGTCAACGACCCCTTGATGGCCCCCATGGTCTCGCCATCGAAGACGGTGTTGACCGACCAGCTCAACCACTCCTCCCTGGGGATCTGCTCCCACGTGATGGTGTTCTCGGCCACTACCACGGGCCACATGGCCTTCACGAGCTTGACCGCGAGGGTATGGGTGCTGAGCCCCTTCAGGGCCACATCGTCGCCCGACTCGCCTGTGCCCCAGTAGGGTGGCCATGCGTCCTCGTTCGAACCGTGAAGCCTAAGCGCGGCCAGGTAATTGGACTCATTGGCCCCGATAGCCGCACCCCACTCCATGACAGGGATCTCCCGGAGTAGGTTCGAGAGGCTAAGCTGATTCGGGGCGCCCATGTAGAACTGGATGGCCTCGTTGCGATCGAACCACCGGAGGGGGTGTCCCCCGACCCCGAGCTTCTCCCATTCGTTCCGGGGATCCATGGGGTACGTGAAGCGAGTCATCAGCCATGGGCTGGTGTCCGCTGCCTTGCCACACTCGCCCCAGCCGTTGGTGCCCATCACCTTCACGGTGAGGTCCTCCGCTGAGGCGCTGGCGTACTCGGGCCAGAGTGCGGGGAAGAGCACATAGCCGGTCCTCAGGTATAGGATCCGGCTCACCATGTAGCGGCAGGTCACGTACCGCCCCACGACCACCATGGGGCCCGACGCCACGTGGATCGGGATCGGCGTCCCTCGTGGGTGCGGCGCACGTACACGGCACCGTCCTCCGAGAGGGCGTCGGGCCGCACCGCGATGCATCCATCGATGCACTGCACGCAGATGTGAACGTACCCATCGCTATCGATCTTGAGGGCATCCATCCCATCCTCTTGGCCCAGCCGCTGGGTCCAGCCGGACTGACTCGTGCTGCTCCGCTCCCAAAGGCTCACCTGCCACCGGATCTTTCGCTCCGCCACTGCACCGAGGATGTGCTTCGGGTCGGGACGCACCACGATGCGCCATCGCCCCCCTCCGAACACGAACTGTACGTAGGCCGTCTCGGGGTCCGGCACGGCCCCGCTGCCCGATGCCTGTAGGTCATCCATCCGCAGCATGACCTCGAAGCTCGGATCCCCGGGCAGCGGGTAGTTCGGCTCCGTCATGGCGGCCCAGAGCGCGACCGGCGCTTGCTGGCGCAGCGCACGGAAGCCCAGATCCTCGGAGGCTTCCGTGTTAACCCACGTTCCGTACGGCAGCCCCGAGACCAGATGAGTGAGGTTTGCGTAATCGCCCTCATAGACGGCCTGCCCGCCAGCGAGCACATGCCATCCATAGAAGCCCCCGTCCTCGGTCGAGGGCCTGGGCAGCGTGACGGTCTCGTTGTTCTCGTGATCGTAGGACTCGAGTATCCAGTGATCCGCATAGTAGTAGACGGGCTCCAGGATCCATGCCTGAAGGAGCGGGTCATAGATGGTACCGGCCTTGTCGACGAAGCCCTCCAAGGTCTCGTGGCCGGCCTCCCACGCCGACCACTGGCCGGGCTCGGTCACGAACCCGGGCATCACTGGATCCCCAGCGGCGTTCTCAGCCACATAGACCTTCGTGACCGGCTTCGCGAAGGGCCGGGCCTGTCCATTGATGTTGGGGGCGATCACAGAGCACCACCCCCCATGGCCTCATTGAGGCCTTCCTGGACGGCGCCCTGGATGTCATCCAGATCATTGGCGTAGATGTTGATCTGGACGGCGTTGTTCCAACGGCCACCAGTGAGTGATGCCGTGCTGAGGAGCCGGCCATTGATCGTGCCCGCAAGCCCCGGCTGAGCCATCTGGCCTGCGAAATTCCCCCGGGCCCAGCTCATCTGGGCCTCGGCCATCACGCGGGCATGCATGGCATTCGCCCGCTCAAGGCTCGCTGCGTTGGCCGCGGCTCGACGCTCGCGTTCCGCCTCTTCGGCGGCCCGTCGGCGCCTGGCGCGTGCGGTGAGCTGGCGCCCGAAGTCCGTGGGCTGAGCGGCTTGCCGCATGGCCTGCTCATAGTCGGCGGACGTCACGGCGGCCCAGCCAAGAGGGTTGGAGTACTTCGCCATTCCCTTCGCCCAACCGGGCACACGGTCGTACCACTCCCGTTGCCCCACCCAAGGAGCCGCACTCTCGACACCCCACTTCGCCGCCATACCACCCTCATAGGCCCATCCGATTGGCGATGCTTTGCCGAGGAATCGTGCGGCCCCGCCGAGGACCTTTCTGCCAGCACGCCCAAGCCATCGCGGCGCCCGTTCGGCCGCCCAGCGGCCCGCCCGACCATACCAAGGGGTCTCCTCAGCGAAGTTGACACCGACATGACGCAGCATCTCGGCTCGCGGCCGCGAAAGCGTGGGCCGAGGACGGAATGCGCCGCGGCCAGCCGCGTCCTCCCAGACAGCGTAGTCATCCAGCAGATCAAGCCCCCGCGGGCGTATGACACGTCTGGTGCCCCATCGATCGATACGGCCGACCTCAGCCATGCGACCCGGATGGCTGCGACGCAAGTAGTTCTGCATCAGATCACCGCCGGGGCCCACGAACTTGGCAGGCGGCCCCGGCTGCCGCCACCAGCCCTTCACGGTCTCCCATCCGCGGCGAACACCAGCGAACCGGCCGGCGCCGCGGGTCACCGGCATCCCGCCAACCATGGGGATCCCGCCTGCGGCCGCCAGCTCAGGGGTCAGTACGCCCGGTAGCGCCGCCGCCGTCGGGAGCGCCCGTCGCATAGCCTGCCGCGCCATTAGGGAGCGACCCAGGTTCACGCCGCCAGCGAGGAGCTGCGGTCCTCCGAACCCAAAGAAGGCCGCCGCGCCCAGAGTGGCCTTCGGGTGGCTCACGACCAAGTTCACTAGCTTCAGGAGCATCTCCAGGAGGTCTCGAAGGCCCTTACCGAGCCGTTCCCAGTTGACGTCCGTCGACATCTCCTTGAGCAACTCGATCGTCGGGCCGAAGAGCTGGTCG
>WJIW01000007.1 GCA_014730065.1 Armatimonadia bacterium
ACATCGAGCTGCCTCAAAGCGACATCGATGCAGGCCTGGGCGTGATCGAGGACACGGTGCGGGTCGTCGTCGATGGCGCCCGGCTCATGCCGACGGACTTTGCCGTTGCCAGCCGGCCCGAGCCCGGCAAGTACGTGGTCCGGCTACTGCGTGACGTGCCCGCCAACAAGGTGATCGAGGTTAACTACCAGGTCCGTGGCGGAATCGATGGCCCCGACGCGGCCTTCTCGTCCAGCCTCATGGCGGGCCCGGGGGATGTGCAGCCTCTCAGCCTCACGTCACCCGAAGGTACGCCGGGCGGGTTGAAGCTCTACTACGCCAAGCAAGGCGATATCCTCAGGCGGGACATCGGCCAGCAGCGGGTGGGCCCCAATGACTGGTTCCAGCTTGCCGACGCCGTTGACGCGCGCACCCAGTGGCGTGACAGCGTTCGCGAGGAGTACGGCTTCTCGGTCATGAACTTGCAGCTCGGTCAGGCCCAGGTCAGCTACGGGACCGTCAGCAACGTGGATGCCACGTCCGAGGGGTCCTTCCGCGACCAGTTCATCCGTCAGAACATACTCGGTACCGGCAATACCGCCGGACTGAGGCCCGACGATCCTGCTTACGAGCCGCCCGAGGGAAGCTCCCGGGACGTGACCTGGCGCGACTGGCGCTACGGCACCCCCGAGCAGAGCCCCTTCTGGTACGGTGAAACCAGTTTCCGCATGGATCCCAACTACGGCCATGTGGACCCCAAGGTGCAGCAGGACATCGCCGCCTTCCTCCAGGACGCCAATCGTTGGGGCGGACGTAACCTCATGAGTGCGTGGTGGAAGTCCGGCGGAACGTACGCCAAGCGCTGGCAGCAGATGGAAGGGTCCGGTCCCAAGGGGCGGCAGCACACCAGCCAGTTCGCCGGCGAGGAGCTGAGCCTCAAGACCTACGGCTTCCGGCCCAGCGACAACCTCATGTACTCCCACAAGGAGTTCGGTCGATACCTCATCGAGTCCCGCCGGGATGCGGTGCAGGTGAACGACTCGATCCGTGTGGGCACGCCCGACGGCGACACCGTACTTGAGGTCCATGAGGAGTCCCTGTCGGTCACCCGCCCGCCCAACGCGCCGGACGTGGGGGCTACCGAGGAGACCATCCTAGCGGACCCGGGCGAGGACACCTACGAGAAGCACACCATGCGAAGCCTGACCCAGCGCTTGTCGGGGGGCGAGAGCCCGGCCCAGCTCTACGTGCAGGAGGACCGGTTCGAGGAGATCGACCGGCTCCGGGGCATCGAGTCGCCGACTCGGCGCAACACCCGAGCCACCCTGAGCAATGTGAGTCTTCTGGGGATGCAGGTCGGCTACACGGCAACCCGGAGTGAGCATGAGGACATGGAGCTGAACCGGTGGCTCACGGGGGCGACGGGCACGGGGTCGTCGGAGCGGCACTCCGTGAACTTCAGTGGTCTCGACATCGCCGGCCCCTTGCAGCTCAACGGCTCCTTCAGCGCCGGCTTGATCGATGGCCAGGGCCTGCAGGATAGCACCGTGAGCTTGCAGGTGCCGACCTTCGAGCTATTCAGCGGCGTCAACCTGGCAGGCGCAACCTACACCCGCCAGCGTGATCCCTTGGGCGCCAGTCGCCTGCACCGGGGCCTGACTCTCTCGGGCAAGACCCTGGGGTTCGACTGGAACGCTTCGGCGAGCTGGCATGACATGACCGCTGGCTTCCAGCTGGGTCGGGTCCGGAACCCATACGACCGGGACTACTCGACCCACGCCCGGGCCCTGAACCTGAACCGCACCGTGGCCAAGCTCGGCACCCAGCTTCACGCCGGCTATGAGGAGCGGTATGTGGACGGCGAGTCCCAGGGCAGGCTCTACCGGGCGGCCTTCGCCCAGCCCATCGCTCTCGGGAGCCTGGGCAACCTGACCCTTCAGGGCAGCCAGTACCGGCACATCGACCGACTGGGCGTCATGCGCCCGTCCTATGGCTGGGCTGCCACCTGGGCGGGGCCCGAAGACAAATGGACGGCCTCGGTCCGCGGCTTCCACCATTACGGCGCGGGCGATGAGCTCAGCTTCGTGAGCCGGAGCCTGCACCTGGCGGCCAAGCTCGGCGATGCCCAGGTCAGCGCCACCTTCCGCGACAACCCGCTGTGGGATCCCGACGGCCCGGACAAGCCTGCGGGACCGCGGCTCCAGATGGGCGAGATGAGCGAGTACCGGGTGGATATGCCGGTCAATGACCGCTTGTCGGTATCGGCCTCCTTCCTCCAGAACGCCGCGCTCCATGGTGGCGTGATCGAGGGCCAGACGTGGAACACCGTTCCCTTCTATGGTGCCATGGGCGGCCTCCCCACCACGTGGGGCGCGGGCAGCGAGAACTGGGCGACGCGGTACGGTATCGTCTATAACTTCGGCGAGGGCAAGACGGTGAGTTTGGCTCGGTCGAACACCCGCTACAGCCAATCGGGCATCCGCGCCACGGGCTGGGACTTCAACCTCCAGTGGGCCCTCGGCAGCAAGGACACCTTGAGCTTCCGGTACTACAACTGGGATGCGGAATCGCCCCGGTTCGGCGAGGTCGTGTCGGCCGATCCAGGCGGCGGCCCCCTCGGTGAGGCTTACAGCTTCCGCTACTCCCACAAGTGGTCGGACGCCCAGCAGCTCAGTGTGGGCGTTACCAAGACGGGGCCCCTGAGCGGTTACTACGACCGCAGGCGCCCCAACCAGAACCTGTGGGGCCAGATCTACGCCGACTTCATGTCCGACGTCCCCGAGGACACCATGGTCTTCGTGGAGTACCAGACGCCCTTCTGACTCACGATGCCTAGCTTCTAGTGGCGGGATGAGCTCCGCCTCCTACGCGTCGACCGGGGAGGGGCCTAGTGCCTCCTCCCCGGTTCTGTGTACGGCACGGGCAGGGGTAAGCCTTCGCGGCTGAGAACAGGCCACGAAGACCAATCGACGGGCCCCGAGGCCCGATCCTGGAGGCAGATACACGTGGACAATGTGCGCATCGGAGTCATCGGCGTCGGGGGCATGGGCACCGGCCATGCCAACGGCATGAAGGACGTACCTGGCGCGACCCTAACCGCGGTGTGCGACATCGACGAGGCGGTCTGCAAGGAGAAGTCCGAGATGCTCGAGGTCCCGGGCTACACCAGCCACACCGAGCTCATCGATAGCGGCTTGGTCGATGCCGTCATCATCGCCACCCCGCACTACTTTCATCCACCCATCGCCATCGACGCCTGGGAGCGGGGTCTCCATGTGCTCTCGGAGAAGCCCATCGCCGTGACCGTCAAGGCCGCCGACGACATGATCGAGGCGTGGCGTAAGTCGGGGCTGAAGTTCTCGGTCATGTATCAGATGCGCACGGAGCCCATCTATATCGCCGCCAAGAAGATCGTCGATAGCGGCGCCCTGGGCGACATCTACCGTACCTGCATGATCATGGGCTGGTACCGCAGCCAGGCCTACTACGATTCCGGCGGCTGGCGCGCGACTTGGACGGGCGAGGGTGGGGGAGTCCTCATCAACCAGGCACCCCATCTGCTGGACATCTTCACCTGGCTCGGCGGGCTGCCCACCAAGATCAAGGGCGAGGTGCGTACCAACCTCCACGAGATCGAAGTCGAGGACGAGGCCTTCGCGGTCTTGGACTACGCCAACGGCGCCCACGGCTACCTCTATGCCAGCACCACCGAGGTCCCGGGCGTTCAGCTCATCGAGATCTGCGGCAACAAGGGGAAGCTGCGCATCCAGGATGGCAAGCTCACCCAGTGGGATCTCACCGTTGGCATCAAGGAGCATAGCCAGGGCGCCGAGGAGATGTGGGGCGTCCCCAAGGGCGAGGAAGTGCCCGTGGAGATGCCCGAGAGCGCGACGGGTCACACGGCGATCACGGCCAACTTCGTGCGGGCCATCCTGGAGAGTGAGGACCTCATCGCACCCGGCGAGGAGGGCCTGAACGCCATGGAGCTGATCAACGGGATCATCCTGTCGGGGAAGTCCGGCGAAGCCATCGATGTGCCCGTGGATCGCGACCGGTACGACAAGCTCATCGAGGACCTGAAGGCGTCGAGCAAGGGCAAGACCCGGCTGCGCGAGCAGAGGGTCACCGACCCCCAGCACCAGTAGGGGTGGACTCGGGGCGCGGGGCATGCGACCGGCTGATTGCCCCGACCCCGACCCTCTGCCATCGCGCGAAGGCGACGGCAGAGGGGGAAGAGCCAACCCGCCGTGGCGCGTCCAGGCCCCACCCTGGCCCGCCTTGGGAGCATCCACATGACCGGTCGGCAGCGGTTCCTGGAGACCATGCGGTACGGCAGGCCCGATCGGGTGCCGTACTTTGAAGAGGGTATCCGGGACGAGGTGCTCGAGCGCTGGCGGAAGCAGGGACTGCCCGAGGGTACCGACGTCTCCGACCTGCTTCCCACCGATCATCGGGAGCGCATCGGCGTGAACCTCGAGCCCATCCCTCCTTTGGACGACGCACCGGCGTACGAGCTTACGGTGGCGGAGCTGCGTGCGCGTCTGGACCCGACCGACGAGCGTCGGCTGCCCGATGATTGGGAGGCGAAGGTAGCTGTGTGGCGGGACCGCGACCACGTGCTGGAGCTGCCACTGCACCGCGGCTACTTCCTCTCCATGGGCGTAAGGGGGTGGGCGCGGTTCCCCGGGGCGGTGTACCCCCTCAAGGACGACCCGGCGAAGGTGCGCGCCATCTTGGACACGTACGCCGAGTGCTACGCGGCCCTGGCCGACCGGATCCTCAGCCAGATCGACGTGGACATGGTCACCTTCTCGGAGCCTATCGGTGGGAACGATGGACCGCTCCTCGGACCCTCCCACTACGAGACCTTCTGCCTGGAGAGCTACCGAGGAGTGATGGAGACGTGCCGCCGGCACGGCGTGCCCGTTCTGACCTTGGTCACCTATGCCAACGCGCGCGACCTGGTCGGCAGCATCCTGAAGTACGGCTTCGACTGCCTGTGGGCCTGTGAGGTCAATGTGGACGCGATGGACTACCGCTCACTGCGGCAGGAGTTTGGCCGCGACCTTCGGCTCATAGGCGGCATCGATCTGGACGCACTCCTTGGGGGGAAGGAGTCCATACGCCACGAGGTGATGGCCAAGGTGCCTCCGCTCCTGGAGCAGGGAGGGTACGTGCCCCTCGCCGACGGCCGGGTCCGGGAGAACGTCTCCTTCGAGACCTACCGGTACTACCGCGAGCTGCTGGCGGAGGTCTGTGGGCGGCAGCAGGGCTAGTCGCGGAGCCGGCCGTCCCCCAACGCCGCACGGACCGCTCGCCGCGCGTCCGCCAGCACATGCTCGGAGAGCGCGCTGAACTCCAGCCGACCTGCGTCCTCGGCGTAGTCGCGCGCCGTCTCGGCTGCCAGGGCATCGCCGAGGATGGGGGTGAGGGCTCGGCGCAGGTCACGCCTATTGGCTCCCTCGCGGGCCAGCAGTAGCCGCATCAGCTCGGCGTCCTGGACTCCCCGCCGCATGGCCTTCAGGCGCAGACTGGCGACGGGCCCATCGATGCCAAGCCGGGCGCCGGGGTAGAGGATGGCCGTGGCAGCGGGCTCCTCGAAGTTCGCGTCGGTGCCGATGGTGTTCCACGGCAAGATGCCGTCGGCACCCGCCAGGAAGGCGGACCAAGCCCACGCTACGGCCTCGGTATTCGGCCTCCCGGCAGCGTTGGCCGTGCCGTAGTGCCAGAAGGTCACCGGGTACCCCATCTCGGCGCCCTCCTCGTCGATGCGCATGCACAGCTCGTGGTGCTCATAGAGCTGGCCCGACACACACATCAGATCGAAGCGCCCATCCATCCAGCGGGGCTGCCATTGGGGACGGGAGATGTCGCCCCGGCTGATGAAGGGTGGCGTCAGGTGCGCGGTACCTGCACGGAACATGTCGGCGTAGAAACGCAGGGCGAGCCAGTCGTCGCGGTGCATGGGCTCATCCAGCAGCCACCAGGATGATCCCCGCCCGCCCTGCTCGGGGTCTTTGAAGTAGTACTTGTTGTTGAGGTAGCAGTGAAGCCAGGCTTCATCCCAGCCGCGCCGACGGATGTGCTCGGCGAACTCGCGCGCGATGGCCACGAACTGCTCGACATACTGGACTCCGAAGGCCTGCTGGATGGGCGGCGCCGTCAGCGCGTGCTCGGTGACCATGCCGGGGTACTCGGGATGATCCACGCCCGCCGTGTAGTTGTCCATGGATGAGGGCCAGTTCTCGTGGAAGGGCAGGTACATGCCATGGACGGGCACGCCCGCGCGGGGCATGTCTGCGAAAGCCGAGCCATCGAGAAGGGGGCCGTACCGCGCATCCCAGGCCGACCAGTCGGCCACCCGCATGTCGTCGCCCGAGCCCTCCAGGGGCGGGGCTCCGCCGGCGATAACTCTCCCCGCCTGGTTGTACGGCAGGGGGTTCCAGTTCGCCCGGTGCTCGTGCGCCGCCCGGTGGTAGGCCCTCTCGATGCCGATGTACTCCTCGCTGCCGGGCGCCACGCCGAACAGGTGGGCCACATCGCCGTACGAGTTCAGCTCCAGCACGAACCCAAGCCGGTCGGGCAGAGCCGGGGAGCCCACGGTTAGGCCAACCGGTACGTCGACCGCTTCGCCTGCGGCGGATACCGTCAGTGTGCCGGTGTAGTCTCCAGGAGGCGTGCCGTGAGGTACGTAGACCTCCATTAGAATGGACTGGTTGCGTTGGCCCGGGATGGCGTTGTCCTCGGCGGGGATGCTCAATGGGCCATCCAGGGGAAGGCAGATCTCGGGCACCCAGCCGCCATCGTTCACGTACCAGAGACGGTAGAGACTGGGCGATGGGATGTGCCCGGCATCACCCACCAGCTCCGAGGCCTGGATATGGACCTCAGGCAAAGGCTCGGGTGAGTCGACGACGATCGTGGCACAGACGAACTCGTTGCGAGCCGCCGCAAGGACTATGCCCGTCCCGGGCAGATCCGGCCTGCGTGTGGGCTCGACTTTCCCGGCCAAGGGCCCGGTATGGACTGAGTAGCCTGTGGCCTCGGCCAGTGGGGGCGCCTCAACCGAGGCCGGAGCACTCAGGAGAGGCACCCGGGGCTCCCAAGCCTCCGAGGCCTGGCCCGTGCCGCTCATCGGTGGGGCCTCCAACCCCGTGCTGCCGACGGCGACCACGGAGACCCGGAGACCCGCCCCGGGCTCGAGCCCGGTGAGATCCACGGTGGCCACGGGCGCGTCTCGCTCGGGCCACGGCACGCGCCAGCGCGGAAGCTCCACATCACCGACAAAGCACCGGTACGCGAAGGCGTCGTCCACATGGCTCCACTGGATTCGTGCCGCTCCGGCATTGAGTGTCGCCTCCTCGGGCAGTGGGGCGACGGTCGGGGCTTCAGCGGGGCCGGGCGCGGACGGCTGCTCCTCACGCGGCTCGACGAGTAGGTAGGGCTCCGAGCCGCTCTGCTCGCGGGAGTGGATATCGTTGTTGGCGTAGGTCTGGCCCGTCTCGTCGGTGACCAGCAGGCCGTGGGACGCCCCCACGGCCATGGCGTGGATCAGCCATGGCGGGACGTCCACCTCCAGCCACCGGTCGCCGAGGTCTCGGATCTCCGAATAAGCGACCCGGCTATGACCGTGGGTGAAGCTAACGGCCAGAAAGTCCGGCCCGGGGCCCCACTCTGCGCCGCTGCCATCGGGGGATAGCCAGTTGCATCCGGGCGCCTCCGTGCCCCGGCCGGTACCCTCGAGCCACGGCTCCCCAACGGTGTACAGTCCGATGGTCCGCAGCCGATGCTCCGGGCGGGACGACCGGAAGCGCAGCACCGCGCGGCCAGCTTCGGCCCCGTCGATGGGCTCCATGTCAAACTCCATGAGCGCGAACATCTGGATGCCCTTGAGCCGCAGGTGACTCGACTGGCCGTA
The DNA here is from genome assembly GCA_014730065.1 of Armatimonadia bacterium. Lineage (GTDB taxonomy): Bacteria > Armatimonadota > Zipacnadia > UBA1398 > UBA1398 > UBA1398. Next base: position 7,898 of record WJIW01000007.1, read on the forward strand.
GTTCAGGTTCTGCTCGGCGTGGTACGCGCTTAGGTTCGCGTCAGCCGTCGCGTCCAGGCGCACGCTGGGAGGCTGGAGGGTCAGAAGTAGCGGGATCAGTACGGCGGCGGTCACGAGCATGCACCTCCGGAGGCCGGCAATCGCTGCGTCAATCTTGCGTTCGGCGGCAGTCCGGCTGGCGCCTTGTGCGATGCGGGCCGCTCGCCTCACTCGATGGCGCAGATGATCCCGTCGTCGCTGCCGCAGAAGACCACGCCGTCGGCGACCCATGGGGAGGATTGGACGGGCCCGCCAGTCTCCAGGCGCCACAACTCCGCCCCCGTGGCCGCGTCCAGTGCGTACAGATGGCCGTCGCGGCACCCGATGTACAGAGTGTCGCCCGCAAGGGCCGGTGACGACTGGAACTCAGCGGGAGCCTCGAACCGCCAGCGCTCCTCGCCCGTCGCGGCATCCAGCGCCAGAACCTCTCGTGTATCGGTGCCGACGTAGAGCACACCGCCTCGCACCGCCGGGGAGGACTGCTGCTGCTCCTGGAGGCCTTGTCGGATGCCCTCGAAGGCGAGCTGCCAGATCAGCTCACCAGTGGCCAAGTCGACGGCATTGAGGCGGCTGTCGAGCCAGAAGACCATGCCGTCGGCGATGGCCGGCACGGTATGGCTGGCGCCCTCTTCGCAGGTCCAGACGGGTTGCTCGTCGCGCAGGTCCGCCGCGTACGTCCAGATGCTGGGTGAGGGGCAGATCAGCATGTCATCCACGATCGCCGCTGACGCCGTGCCTTTGGGTCCCGCCTGCTTTCGGTACCGCCAGCACTCCTCACCCGTGCCTGCGTCAACACCCGAGAGCGCGCCCGAGCCCCAGACCCCGAAGCCGGCGAACACCACCCCGTACGCTACCGCCGGTGAGGAGGTAACGGCCATCCCCGGCCCGCGGCTGAGGGACCAGAGCTCATCACCGGTGAGGGCGCCGATGGCGTACAGGTAGGAGTCGGTGCTGCCGATGTAGACTACGCCATCGACCACCGCCGCCGACGACACGACGGGCCCGCCCGTCTCGAACCGCCAGTGAAGCTCCCCGGTCTGGGCGTCAAGGGCATACACGCTGCCATCGTCACTACCCACGTAGACCAGGCCGTTCACCACCACGGGCGACGAGCGCACCCGGCCCTGAGTCTCGAAGCTCCACTTGAGATCGGGCGCATCTCGAGGGCCCTCGCCTTCGAAGACTCCATCGCGCAGAAGGCTCCCGCGGAAGACCTGCCCCCGGAGTGGATCGTAGTCGGCCACATCGAGATCCAGCACCACCGGTGGCTCGAAGCGCTCGACCTCCGGGTGTGCGCCCGCCTCGCAACGGACCACTCGGAAACCGTAGATCGGGCGTGCTGCCGAGGGTACCTCGTCGTACCGCCGGGTGGCGCCCAGGGGCTCGCCGCCGAAGCTGCTACCCCGGATGGCCTTGCCGAAGAAGCGCCAGTCTTCCGTCGGGGCCCCCTTGGGGTTGACGGCCCGATAGTAGTCGTAGTGCGGCCAATCCCACGTCCACTCGCTGACGTTCCCGACCATGTCGTACAGGCCCAGAGAGTTGGGCTCCTTGCTGCCGACGGGATGGGTACGGCCGCCGGAGTTGCTGGCGAGCCATCCCAGCTCCTCGGCAGTGTCGCTGCCGCCCTCCCAGGGGTGCTGAAGACTTTGGTCGGCGATGCCGGCTCGATGGGCCGCCTCCCACTCGGCCTCCGTTGGCAAGCGATAGCCATCGGCGTGCCACCGGACGTACAGGGGCTGGAACCGATCTACGTCCTCGGCGTAGGGCGCATCGCCTTGGTACATCCGGATGCGCCAGCGGTTGGCGGTGCGGTAGACCTGCTGCCTCCCGGGGTCGATGGTGTAGACGGGGGTGCGTCCTTCCATCTCCGAGAGGGCGTTGCACCAGAGCGCGGCGTCGTGCCAGCCGATGTCGGTCACGGGCTCGTCCGGGCCATGGGCATGCTGGCCGGTCTGGTAGTCCATGCTGCCCATGTCGCCATCTCGGTCGAACCGGTAGCCTCGCGCTTCGGCCCACCGGAGAACCGCGATCCACATACCGAAGGGGATCTCGGTGGCGGACATCTCGTACGGGGTGAGCCTCACCTGGGCGTCATCGGACCGGGTGAAGGTCGCCCCAGCTACCGGTACCATAGCTAACTCGACCTGGGGAGCGGCCGACGGTTGTCGCCCGTCTTCTGAGTCGATGGTTACGGAGAGTATGCGAAGAGAGTCCTCGGCACGGGGGGCCGTCGACGAAGTGTCGTCTTGCGGTGCCCCCGCCGCTAGACGGAACCCGATACGGGGGTGGCTGCGGGTGGCGAGGTGAAGCACGGGGTCAGCATCCAGATCCAGCCCCGGCCAGCCTGCCTCGCGCCCACCTGCAACCGTGCGGGATGGGCTGGTACCGGGGTTCTCACCCTCCCCGGGAGCCGCCCAGCACCACTCCCAGCCGTCCTCGGCGACGCCGCGCAGCTCGGCTGCTGTCGGTAGCCGGAAGCCATCAGCGTCCCAGCGGGGATAGACCTCGGGCCGCCAGTTGTACGCCTTGCGATGGTCGCGCTCCGCGACCTTCCGCAGGACCCGGGTGTGGCCCGGGTCGGCGTAGTACACCGGCGTGCGGCCCTCCAGCTCCGATAGGGCATTGCACCAGGCTACGGCGTCGAGCCAGGTGATGTCGGTGACGGGCTCATGGGCGCCGTGACGGCGCCCGTCCAGGTCCATCGTGCCCATATCTCCGTCGCGCTCGAAGACGTAGCCCGGCTCCAGGTCCAAGCAGTACTGGTTGCTGACGGCCCACTTATAGACCCGGTGCCACAGCGCGTACGGTACGCGAGCTGGCCCCAGGTAGACGTCGCCGTGATCCTGCAGCTCGGCATGGAAGCTGGGTGTGGGGGGGCGATGGATGTTGGCGTAGACCTCGAAGGCGTTCCACTTCAGTGCCGTGGAGACCCACGCCAGCTCGTTGCGCGCCACCAGGAAGCCTACGGCGGTTACGTCGTCGAAGACACGGGGCGAGAACTCGGCTTCGGCGGGCTCGAAGAAGATGTCGAAGGGGGCGCGGGGCTCGTAGGGCGCCCACCGCGTCTCGGTGGGATGCAGGATGTGGGAGGTGCGCACTCCCCTGAATGTGGCCTCGGAGATGTAGAACTGGTCGCCCTGGCGGACGACCCAGCGGCCCCAATCGAGATTCTGCCAGTAGCGGGAGACGTGGGGTACGATCCGGCTGGACTCGTCGAAGCCAACGCGGAACTGGTCGCCGCCGTTGAGGAAGTCGCGCTTCAGCCATACCCACAGCCCGCAGACCTTGGAGCGCTCGGTGGAGTCCTTGGAGCGGATGGTCATCAGGTTGAAGTCATCGCGCAACTCGTGGTTCTTGTTCAGCAGTCCCTCGGTAAGCCGCCCCGACGGGTTGTTGGCGAACAGGCCGACCACGCCGCCATAGAAGATGGCGCTGGGCGCCTCCACGTCATACTCTGGGAAGCGTGGGTTGAGCGGATCGGTGAGGCTGTAGGCCTTGAAGCTCACCGAGTCGTCCTCGGTCTCCCCGTCTCCGTCCACATCGACTTCCACGTCCCGCGCGACTTCGTAGGGGTGGCCGCGGTAGAAGCCATCTCCCATGTCCCCACCGTAGTCCACGATCCTCGCCGCGTAGCTCACCAAGGTCGGCTGGGCCAGAAGGGGTGCGCCGGACGCCAGTGCCAGGACGAGTACAGTGACCGAACGGACGCTACTGTTCATCGGTGTCTCCCGCCATCTCGCACATCGAGAAGCCGCCTGACGGCCCGGCCCAAGTCCGCGGCCGCGAAGGGCTTGCGGAGGAAGGCGGCACCGTCGGGCAGGGTCCCGCGCTGGGTGATCGTCTCGAAGGGGTAGCCGGAGATGTAGAGCACCGCTATCTCTGGATGTGACGCGGTCAGCTCCCTTGCCAGCTCGTTCCCGTTCATGCCCGGCATGATGACGTCGGTGATGAGAACATCGAGACGGTGGCCGTGCACGGACGCCTGAGCCAGCGCTCCGCTCGGGCTGTCGGCGATGCGGACGGCATAGCCCTGCTGCTCGAGCATGGCCTTGGTCAGTCGCAGCAGAGCGGGCTCGTCCTCGACGAGCAGCACCCGGCCATGGCCTCGACCGGCGTCGACCTCGTGGGCGCCGACCTCTGCGGTGTCGGTCGGTCCTTGGTGGCGGGGCAGGTAGATGCGGAAGGTCGCACCCTCTCCCGGCTGGCTGTCCACCTCGATGAAGCCCATGTTCTGCTCCACGATGCCGTGCACGGTGGCCAGGCCCAGGCCGGTACCCTCGCCCAAGGGCTTCGTCGTGTAGAATGGCTCGAACACGTGGGCCAGGGTCTCGGCATCCATGCCCGCGCCGGAGTCGCTGAAGGTCATCAGCACATAGTCGCCCGGCTGGGCGTTCTCGTGGCGGGAGACCAGGTCGGATCCGGTGTCCACGTGGATGGTGCGTGTCTCGATGGTGACGGTGCCCGTACCCTCGATGGCATCCCGGGCGTTCACGGCCAGGTTCGCCAGGATCTGGTCGATCTGCCCCGGATCCATCCATACGGGGGGCAGCTCGTCCCCCGGTGACCAGGCGACTTCGATATCCTCGCCGATGAGCCGGCGGATCATCCTCAGCGACCGGGCAGCCGCTTCATTGACATCGATCACCTCCGGCGACACGGCTTGCTTCCGGGCGAAGGCGAGAAGCTGCTGGGTGAGCCGGGCCGACCGCTCGGCGGCGGCCTCGATCTCCCTGAGGTCCTCCTCTAGCTGACTCTTCTCCTCGACCTGGCCCAAGGCCAGCTCCACGTTGCCCAAGATGACGTTGAGCATGTTGTTGAAGTCGTGGGCAACGCCACCGGCGAGCCGGCCGATGGACTCCATGCGCTGGGCTTGAGCCAGCTCGGTCTGGAGCCGCGCCTGCTCCCGCTCGTTCTCGATGCGTGCCGTGACGTCATCGTACACGGCCATGATCTGGCCCGTTGGCAGTTTGCATACGTAGTTCTCGAACCACTGCTGGTTGATACGATCGTCTTCGTAGAGGGACACTGGATGATAGCGAGGCGACCCGTCCCGCCACACCTCGCGCATCACATCCAGCAGCCCGAACTCCGCGACCCCCGGGTACACCTCCTGCACCGAGCGGCCGATGTGCTGCTGGCGCGATAGCATGCCGGTGCCCGAGCCTGCGGGGTTGATGTCGGCGAAGACGAAGTCGTCGCCATCGCCTACCACGTCATAGATGGCGACTCCGCTGGCCATGTGGTCGAAGACCTGGCGGAAGCGCTCCTCGCGCTCCCGAAGCTGCTCCTCGGCGCGCTTGAGATCGGTTACATCGATGAACGTCACCAGCACTTCACTGACTACGCCGGCGTCATTGTGCACGGGTTCGGTGTTGATGAGGAGCCAGCGGGCGCGCTCGGGGTCGGAGGCGAAGAGGCATCGCACGGCGCCGCGGATGGGCTCGCCCGTTCGGAGGGTGATCATGGAGGGGTGGTCGCTGCCGGCTACCGGCGCTCCGTCCTCCTGGGTCATGTCCCAGACGCCGTCGTCGACCGTCCGCCGCTGCACGTCGCCCGGCGTCATGCCCAGGATCTCGCCGCCTGCCTCGTTGACCGAGATGATCCCGCCGGAGGCATCGAACAGTACGACTCCCGCCAGCACCGAGTTGTAGAGCCTTCTGAGGGCGGCCTCGCTCTCGGCTAGGGAGCGCTCGACCTGCTTGGATGAGGTGATGTCCAGAGCCGCGCCGCGAAGCTCGACCACCCGTCCGTCGCCGTCCGCTAAGGGCTCACCGTGAGCGCGGACGACGCGTACCTCGCCTGTATCCTGTCGGATGATCCGATGCTCGACCTCGTAGGAGGCCATCGCTTCCAGTGCTCCGCGGAATGCCCGCTCCACGATCGCTGCGTCCTCGGGGTGGGCGATGGGCATCAGGTCGGACATGGCCACCGGCGGCTCCGAGCATCCATGTATTGCGAGCCAGTTGTCGGAGAACCACCACCGATCAGTCGTGACGTCGTACCTCCAAGCGCCCATGCCCGCAAGCCGTTCACCATCGGCCAGGATCTGCCTCGTGGCTCGGGCCTCGTCCTCCGCTCGTCGCCGTTCCGTCAGGTCCGTGGCAATGGAGAGGAGGCGGGTCTCCCCACCCACCTCGATCAGCTCGCCGGAGTACAGGCACTCGATAGCACTGCCATCGGCCCGCTTGAGAGTCAGCTCCATGTACGACACCCGGCCCTCCGCCCGTACGTCGCACAGGAGGCGCTCGCGATCGGCATCGGAGATGAAGCCCAGCTCCGTCGAGGTCCGGCCCACGGCCTGCTCCCGCGAGTACCCGGTCACGTCGACGAAGGCGTCGTTGACGTCCAGATACCGTCCGTCGCCGACGGTGCTCAGTGTCATCATGAGAGGCGCCCGCTGGAAGACCCGTTGGAAACGCTCCTCGGAGCGACGGAGTGCCTCCTCGGACTGCTTGCGGTCCGTTATGTCGCGGATGAAGGCCAGGAACCGGCCCCGGCTCAGAGGGAGGTAACTGGTGCTGACCTCCACATCGATGACGACGCCGTCCTTGCGGCGATGTTTCGTCTCGAAGCGGGCGTGGCCGGTCTTCCGCACATGGACGAGCCGGGCTACGGTGTCTTCCCGGCTCTCGATCGCTTCCACATCGGCGATGCTCATGGACAGCATCTCACCGGAGGTATAGCCGAGCATGGCCGCTGCCGCCGGGTTGGCGTCCAGGATGCGGCCTTCCTCATCGATGATCCAGAAGCCGTCCCGCGCGGTGCAGAGCACCTCGGCGTACTCCGTCTCCCGTTCGATGCGCTCGGTGACATCCCGAGCGACGGCGATGATGCGCGGCCCCGCGGAGGTCTCGAACATGGAGATGGTGACCTCGACGGGGAACTCTGTGGCGTCCTTTCGGCGGTGCGTTCCCCGCAGCCGGATGGACTCCCCTGCCGCCAGCTCCTGGTACATGGACGCCAGTCGCTCGGGACTGTCCTCAACGGCGAGATCCAGGATGCTGCACGACGTCAGCTCCTCGGGCGAGTACCCCGTGTCCCGCGCTGCCTGCTCGTTGGCCCGCACGATCGCGCCATCGGGCCGGCATACATAGATAGCGTCCGCGGTGCTGTCGAAGAGGGCTTGGAGCTGTGCCTCGCTATCCCGGATCGCGTTGTCGGCCTTGGCTCGCCCGACGAGCACCCGAAGCTCCCGGTCGAGCCGGGCCAGGGCATCAGCCCTCTGCAGTCCCTCCTCGGGTGGGGTGTAGTAGGGGTTCCAGCAGACCGTGCCCTCGTGGACCACCAGGGGATGGGTCTCCACGACGCCAAGTAGCGTTTCGGGGTCGAACCGGTGGGCGTTGTACTGGCATATGGCGAGGGCATCGCTACCGGGGAAGAACTGATTCAGTTTGTTCTCATACTCCAGGAGCCGCTCGGCGCCCGGGTCGTCGGCCAGAGCCCAGGTCATCTCGCCCGTGACCCGAAGGGCAGTGAAGCCGTCTCGGAGCGCATCCTCGGTGGCCACTCGGAGGAACTGGATCATCCAGTCGGGGTCGAAGTGGCCCTGTCTCAGGTAGGACTCCCGCTTGGTGGCGAGCACCAGCGCCCCGCGACTCCTGTGCTGGTCGACATCGACTCCCCCCCGCTCCATGGCGGAGACTACGCCATCCACGGTATTCTCATCGGCCACGTAGAGGCACCGCTCGCCGCGATCCAATCCGAGAGCGATAAAGGGGATGGCGGCCTGGAGCTGCTCCTCCCGGCTGCGGTAGATGAGACAGAGGTGATCCCCCGGGCCGAGCCGCCCCAGAGCTGAGACCAGGCTGTCTCCGTCAGTCACCCCATCGAGCCCCTCCTCGGGAGGGTGACCCGATGCATCATGCGCTGCTGTGACTCCGCTTCTCACGGCGCTCGCCCCCGTCTCGTCCACCACGCGTCCGCGATTACCAGATCGCAGACACCGCCTAGGGATCAGCGCAGCATTTGGTCAGGGGGGGCATTGGCGAAACGTAGGGAGAGGAGTAGCGCAGGGACGCTCGTCGCAGCCACGGCGTGCGGGCGGGGCTGGTGTACTGGGCTGTAGCGCAAGTCTGGCCCTCGACGCATGATGGACCACTCTTCTCATCCAGCTTCCCCACGTGAGTGTTCTACGTTCCCTGGCGGGCTCCTGCGCTCCGTTGTGCACAGCTAGCGCGCCGCTGTCGACGGCATCGGACCGACGTCTCGCAGCACCGTCCGCACGACCCGCACGGGCCCGAGCAGCCCCGAGGGCTGGAGTGGATCGTTGGCATGCCATAGCCGCCACGTGGTGAAGGTGTAGCGTCCCGTCGGGCTGGGCTCTCCGTCCTGAAGCCACTCGGGCCACGCCTTCAGGGTGCCGTTTGGATTGCGGTCGCTGTCTTCGGGGAGATGCTGGTCGCCGATCATGCGGTTCGGCCACAGGTTGGTGACCTCGATCACCAGCTCGTTCTCGCCCACCTCGGCCGCGTCGGTGATGTCGACCACGTAAGGGGCGACCCACAGCAGGCCCAGGTCCTCGCCGTTGACGGCGACCCTGGCCATGACCTCCACCCTCCCCAGGTCGAGACTCAGGCGCGCGGATGGCTCCAGTGCGCCGGTACCGAGCTGGAACTCGGTGCGGTAGGTCGCCGTGCCGGAGAAGTGCTGGATGCCGGGGTCGTCGTCCTCGGTCCAGGAGTGCAGCTCGTCGAAGGTAGCGGTGGGCGGTGCGCCCCAGCCCGGCTCGAAGGCCACCTGCCAGGGGCCCCCGACGGGCCACTCGGCTTTCGCTGAGCCATGGAGCCGCTGGTGGGCGCCCGTGGCGGTGGTGAGTACGTACTCCCCCGGCCGGGAGACGCGCGCGGTCATCCTGCCATCGGCGGAGGCCAACACCTCAACCGCAGGCTCATCGTCGCCGGGCAGCTCGAAGGCGATGCGCTCGGGATCCGTCGCCCTAGCCACGCGCGTCGCGCCATCAACGGTGTACCGTACGCGCAGGGTCTTCACGACGCCGAAGGCCGGGTCGCCCTCCGAGGCCAGGTCGGCGACCTGGAAGTCGTGCCGGCCCGCGTCCAGTATCCGCTGAACCTGAGCCGTCACGTCCTTGGTGCGGGCCTCATCGCCCTCGGGTCCCCACAGGGCTTCGAGCACCCTGATCTGGACCCCACGGTCCGTCGACGGCCATACCGATGTGGGCCCCGCGATCCGCACGATGGGATCGAGGTTCGGCGGGCCCGGCGGGAACACCACGAACACCGACTCCGAGGCATCGAGCCCCAGGCGCATGCGGGTGGTGGCTCCCCCGTCGACCCAGACCGCCGCGGGCTCCGAGCGGCCCGTCTCCGGGTGCCAGATCCACGGCTGCCTGCCCGAGACCCGGAATCGGCAGGTGGCGTTGACAGTATGCGGCATGCCGTTGGCCACGAAGTACACCTCGACGTCTCCGATGCTTCGGTGGGTCCAGTTGACGAGGCGGTCGCTGGTCAGGTCGGGAGGCACGTCCTGTCGCCGAAGCCAATCCACCGGCTCCGCGTTCCGGATCACTCCACCCGACTCCCAGAGCTCGGCCGCCATGCGGCGCACTCTCTCGTCACTGCCGGGCCATCCCGACAGTCCCGGCGCGCGCGTAGGCGGGTCGCCGAAGATGGCC
>WJIW01000640.1 GCA_014730065.1 Armatimonadia bacterium
GGCCTCGTCCACACGAAGGGAGGTAGCGGCGTGCTAGCCTTTGTTGAGCCTCAGCTCGCCCGGCATCTGGGAGCCGGCGAGGACCAAGGTGTTGCCTCCATTCTCGAACCGGTAGCGGACCTGATCGCTGTTGCTCATGCCGCCGAAGCTCATCTCGATGGTCATGTTCCCCGGCGAGTTGATGGTATAGCTGAAGTCCACGGGCTGGGGCATCTGGGACATGTTCATGGTGCCCGTACCACCGGGCCTGAAGGTGAAGGTGAAGTTCATGCCCTGGACGTCGCCCGTCCAACGGCCGGCGAGCTTCTGCTCCTCGCTCTGGTCGCCGCTCGACACGGCCTGCTCCTCGACCTGCGGGCCCGACGCGATCTGCGACTCCCGGCTTCGGGACCCCGTCGTCTGCGCTCCGTCGCGCCCCTCGCCCAGCTCGAGAACGTACCGATGGCCGTCCTTCTCCAGGACGGCGCCCTTGGTGGTGACCACATCGATGGAATAGCCGAAGGCGTGCTGGCCCGAGGAGACCCACCGGCTTCGTCCCGTCTGGCGGTGGACCACGAGAGCCGCCAAGTCCTCGCTAGGGCCCGCCAGGCCAGCTATGTATACCGTGACCTCGCCGGGGCCGGAGACCATCTCGGCCACGGGATCGCCACCGGGACGGGGACTAGGTCCCTGGGGACCTTGCGCCGCCTCGCCGCCCGATGGCTCGCCAGCCCCCGGTTGGGGCTGGCGCGGCTGGGGCGAAGGCTGGCGCGTCGATACGGTGGCGACGAAGCCCTGGGGATCCTCGAAGAAGCTGGGATCGGCGATCTCGCCGGTTGCCTCGAGCCCGCTCCGGGGCGATAGCTCAAGCGCCATGTCCACATCGGGCCTGCTCGCCAAGATGACGTCCTCGCCCTGCTCGCCTCCCGCCGATGCCGCTCCTCCAACCTGGCGGGAGATCATGTACCCGCAGGCCAGAGCGACGACCAGCAGGAAGGCCCCGAGGATCGCCATGTCTCGTTTCGTGATCTTGCTCATCAGATTCCGCCTTCGCTGCGTCCCGCGTGCCGTGCCGAAAGGTAGAGACGCATGGCTCGGCGTGGGGTTACACTATTTTCCCGGCGCCACGATCGCCATGGTTGCCCGCCCGGCCCCCGCGAAGTATGATTCCAGGTAAGACCTGGGGCCTCCCCGGCCCCGGAGGGAGCCACCCGCATTGAAGTGTGCCCGTTGCGTCGCGCCGCGTGACATTCGGATCGTGGAAAGCCCCGATCCTGTGCCCGAGGACAACGAGATCTTGGTGTCGGTACGAGCCGTCTCCCTCTGTCCCTCGGATCACCACATCTACAAGGAGGGTCATGCTTCGGGGGTCTACCCGGACCACGAGATGATCCTGGGCCACGAGTTCTCGGGCGTCGTCGCCAAGCCCGCCGCCGACGGCAGCGGCCCCCCCGAGGGTACCCGAGTGGCCATTGAGCCGGCGTGGCACTGCGGCCGGTGCGACATCTGCAAGCGCGGGCTGATCAACATCTGCCGGAACGTAGTCTTCCCGAGCTACCCCAACCGGGACGGCGCCCTGGCCGAGTACATCGCCTGCCCCAGCTTCTCGGCGGCGCCCCTACCCGACAATGTGGGCTTCGTCCAGGCCGCCCTGGCCGAGCCTCTGGGAGTGGCCATCCACGCCGTTCGGCACGCCAACCTGGGGTTCGGCGACGTGGTCGCCATCCTAGGCGTAGGGGTGATCGGTACCGCGCTGGTCGAGCTGTGCAAGCTAGCGGGGGTTCGCAGCATCCTCGTCGTGGACCCCAACGAGAGCCGCCATGCCGTCCCCCTGGAGCTGGGGGCCGACCAGGCCTACACGGACAAGGACCAGCTCATCGAGGATGTGGGCGGAACGGAGCACGGGCCCAGCGTGGTCTTCGATGTGACCAACGGCCAGGACAGCTTCTCCCACTCCGTCGACGTGTGCGAGCCCGGCGGCCAGGTCATCGTCATCACCATCCCGCCCCACGATCACGCCGAGCTGACGGCGAGCACGGCGCGCCGCAAGGAGCTGGACATTCAGTTCTCTCGGCGCTCGCGCCACACCCTTGAGGAGGCGGTGCGACTGGTCTCCGAGGGTCGGGTCCATCCCGACCGGTGGCCGCGCAAGGAGTTCTCGCTGGACGAGACGGGTGCGGCCTTCGAGTGCTCCACCAATCCCCCGCCGGGCATGGTGCGGGCCGTGGTAAATGTCGGGGAGTAGGCGACGGAGCGCCAACTCCGAGTGAACACCACACCTCCACTGGCGTCCCAGATCCCCGGATACGGACGCGGGCCGGCTGATCCAACCGGGGGTGCCAGCGATGTGCGGACTCTGCAGCTTCGGGGCGATCCTGCCCATTGCGCTTAGTGCAGTTATCCTCACCGCGTCGTGCTCCGCCCAACAGGCGTACGCCGCGACGCTCTACTACGACCCCATCCACGACGCATCGGCCGTGGCGATTCGCGACCTCGACCTTCGCGACACCGACCGGGACCGGACGCTCCCCATCCGGGTCTTCGCACCGACCCTACCGTCGGCGGAGGGGCCGCTGCCCACCGTGGTGTTCTCCCATGGCGGTGGCGAATCTCGGGAGGCCTTCGGCTACCTGGGCCAGGCCTGGGCCCGAGCGGGTTACCTGGCCACATTCCTGACGCACCCGGGTAGCGACCGAGCCGTCGTCAACGCCCAGGGCATGAGGGCCCTCGGTGCATCGGGGGGCGATGACCGTCCGCAAGACCTGAGCTTCGTGATCGACCGGCTCCTCGCCGGAGACACCGGCGAACCCATCATCGACGGCCGCGTGGATCCCGGCCGCATTGCCA
>WJIW01000641.1 GCA_014730065.1 Armatimonadia bacterium
CATCAAGGCCCCCGAGTCCATCGTCAACCACGAGCGGCGTCTGCTCCAGGAGGCCGTGGACGCGCTGATCGACAACCAGCGTCGCGCCCATCCCGTCTCGGGCGGCCAGACCCGCCGGCCCCTGAAGTCCCTCTCCGATCTGCTGAAAGGCAAGGAGGGACGGTTCCGCAAGAATCTCCTGGGCAAGCGTGTGGATTACTCCGGCCGCTCGGTTATCGTGGTCGGCCCCGAGCTGAAGCTGCACCAGTGTGGGCTGCCGCGGGAGATGGCCCTCGAGCTGTTCAAGCCCTTCGTCATGAAGAAGCTGGTGGAGAAGGGCTTCACCACCAATATCAAGACGGCCAAGCGTATGGTGGACCGGGTGCGGCCCGAGGTGTGGGACGCGCTGGAGGAAGTCATCGAGGACCACCCCGTGCTTCTGAACCGGGCGCCCACGCTTCACCGCTTGGGCATCCAGGCCTTCGAGCCCGTGCTGGTCGACGGCAAGGCCGTCCAGGTCCACCCCCTGGTGTGCGCGGCCTTCAACGCCGACTTCGATGGCGACCAGATGGCGGTGCACGTGCCCCTGTCGTCCTTCGCCCAGGCCGAGGCCCGGGTGCTGATGATGTCCAGCCAGAACCTGTTCAAGCCCGCCGACGGCCACCCCGTAGTCGCCCCGGTGTACGACATCGTGCTGGGCGCCTACTACCTAACCCAGACCTCCCAGGTCGAGGAGGAGGTCGGGGCCGACGGCGGCAATGGCCAGAACGGTGACCGGCGCACCTACTCGGCCCCCCACGAGGCCGTCGCCGCATGGGAGCGCGGCCTGCAGGATCTCCACCAGCCCTGCCGGGTCCGGGTTCCCCAGCTCGAGATCGAGCATGAGCTGGATGAGATCCAGCACTACGACTTGCTTACCGAGCTGCGGCGCATCTGCAGCGAAGCCTACGCCAACTCGCTGGAGCCGGGCTCGCCGTCGCTGACGGCTCATGACGAGCCCATCGCCTTCTCTGCCAAGCAGGCTCAGAATGCCTACGTGGCTCGCAACCCCGAGCCCGAGCTGGACGAGGAAGGCCAGCCGGTGGAGGCTCCCCCGACGCCGGCGACGGACGAGAAGCCGCCGAGCAACTACGAGCTGACCGTCAGGGCACTGGAGGACGCCGTGGCCAAGGCCCTGGACGAGGGCATCGTGGGAGCCCGGGCCAAGTTCTCCTTTGCCATCAAGCGTCGGGTGGTCGAGACGACCATCGGACGGGTCATCTGGAACGACCTTCTGCCCCTGTCCCTCCGCCGCTATGACAAGGTGTTCGCCAAGGGCGCCCTCTCGGATCTGGTGGAGGAGATGCACGAGAAGCACGGCCCCGATCGGACCATCCAGTTCCTGGACGAAGGCAAACAGATGGGGTTCGAGTGGGCGACCAAGGCGGGCATCTCCATGTCCCTGTCGGACATGGACATCAAGACCCGGCGGGATGAGATCATCGGCCGCACCGAGGAGAACGTCCGCAACCTCAACCAGCAGTTCCGTCGCGGCGCCCTGACCCAGGGTGAGCGCGAGCGGCTGGTGCGCGAGCAGTGGATGCGCGCGTCGGAGGAGGTCGTTCGGGAGATCATCGACTCCATCCCCAAGTTCAACCCCATCTTCATGATGGTGGACTCGGGCTCCCGAGGTAATCCACGCCAGATCAGTCAGCTCGCCGGTATGCGCGGCCTGATGACCGATCCCCATGGCCGGCTCATCGAGGACCTTCCCGTGCGCTCCAACTTCCACGAGGGCCTGACGACGCTGGAGTACTTCGTCTCCACTCACGGAGCCCGGAAGGGCCTGGCGGACACGGCGCTGCGCACCGCCGACGCCGGGTATCTGACCCGCCGTCTGGTGGACGTTGCCCAGGACGTCATCGTCCGGGGCGAGGACTGCGGCACCACCAACGGCATGATCATGTCGCCGGTGTACGAGGACGACGTGTACTGCCGCGAGTGTGGTGCCGAGGATCTCTCCCGCGGCGGCGACGGGCCCCACATGTGCCAGAGCTGCGGCGCCGAGCTGGTCACCGATCCGTCCAAGTCCCAGGATCCGATCCTGACGCTCTCCCAGCGGATCCGCGGGCGCTATGCCGCCGAGAACATCGTGGATCCGACCACGGGCGAGGTGCTCGTGGAGGCCGACGCGGAGATCAACATGGAGCGGGCCCAGGCCATTCAAGACGCCCAGGTCCGGCGCGCCAAGGTGCGCAGTCCGCTGACGTGCGATCTGCGGCAGGGGGTCTGCGTGAAGTGCTATGGCCGCGACCTGGCCAACTGGGGCAAGGTGGAGATCGGCGAGGCGGTCGGCATCATCGCCGCCCAGTCCATCGGCGAGCCCGGCACCCAGCTCACCATGCGCACCTTCCATACGGGAGGCGTGGCCGCCACCCATATCACCGGTGTGGCGGACGTGAAGAAGAAGCAGCAGGAAGCCATCAAGCAGCTTCACGATGACATCGACAAGGGCCTGGTCACCCTCGAGACCTCGGGCGACCAGCGCGACACGAACCGAGCGATCCAGGCCGTCCTCAAGGTGCTCGAGGATCCGGTGGGCGGCCTCCTGCGGGTTGTCGAGCTGTTCGAGGCCCGCAGGCCCAAGGGTCTGGCCATCGTGTCCGATCACGACGGCATCGTCGACGACATCGATGAGCGCGGCTTCCGGCGAGTTATCATCCACTCCGAGCAGCCTCTGACCGGAGGTCGCCAGAAGTTGAAGGGCGAGACCCTGGCCAGCACCGTCAAGGGCGATGACGGAACGGTGGTCGCCGAGCGAGGCGTGGAGCTGTCGGACAAGCTCCTCCGAAACCTCCGCAAGAGCAAGCTCAAGACGGTCACCATCCGCAAGTCGTACATGGTTCCCTATCGCGGCCTTCTGAAGGTCCAGCCGGGTCAGCAGGTTCGTGCCGGTGACCGACTCACCGAGGGTCCGCTGGACCCCGAGCAGGTGCTTGAGCTGCGCGGCGTTCACGCTTGCCAGGACTACCTGGTCAAGGAGATTCAGCGCGTCTACCGCGGCCAGAATGTGCTCATCAACGACAAGCACATCGAGGTCATCGTCAGGCAGATGCTCCGCAAGCGGCGGGTGCTGGACCATGGCTCCACCGACCTTCTGCCGGGCCAGATCCTCGACCGCTTCGCCTTCGAGGAGGAGAACCGGCGTGTAACCGCTCTGGGCGGCAAGCCGGCGACCGCGGAGGTCATGCTCCTGGGTATCACCGAGGCCTCGCTACAGACCGAGAGCTTCCTGTCGGCTGCCTCCTTCCAGAAGACGACCAAGGTGCTCACCGAGGCGGCGATCCGAGGCAAGTCCGATCCGCTACGCGGCCTGAAGGAGAACGTCATCATCGGGCGGCTCATTCCGGCGGGATCGGGTATGGCCACCTACAAGGAGACCCAGGTGGGCCTGGCCGATCCGTCCCAGGACGTGCACATCGGGGAGCTGGACATGGGCTTCTTCGCCGATGGAGGGTTCGACTTCGGCGACGGCGGAGATGACGAGGATACCGACGAGCTGGAGGACCTGGAGGCGGCCCTACCGGGTATGAGCTCCTCGGAGGAGGATGACGATGACTCCAAGGCCGAGGACGGCGACGAGGAGATCAGCGACGATGACGACGATATCGCTGACAGCGACTCGGGCCTGGACGAAGAGCTCTACGACGAGGACGAGGCCGACGAGGAAGACGACGAGGCCGAGGACCTGGAGCCCGAGGAGGCCGAGGGCGATGACTAGGTAGTCTCGCCATCTCCGGTCTTCAACTAGAACAGTCGCGGGGCGTCCCATCCACCAAGGGGCGCCCCGTTCTGGTATCCCCGCCCGGGAGGCGAATTAGGCCGATTCCTTGCAGGAGCTCGAGCCCAGCATATAGAATGGCGATCATGCTGGTTCGGATCTGCTGGGGAGACGGACACCCCAACACCTGTCTCAGTGCAGGAGTTCATCCCCGGATTCTGACCGAGCCATACCGGGGCGGGTTCTCATCCATCACCCAAAACCAGACACCGCCCGCTCCGGAACGGAGTCTTGCCCTGGCTCGTCCCTCCTACCCCCCATTCGACGAGCCAGGGCGGCTCCTCCTTGAGGCGCGGCTGGACCGGGCCAGGGGAGTGACGGGACATGCGTCCTCGGCCCCCCAGTAGCCCATCGGGAGCTGGAGCCGATCGCCCGCGTACCCCTCGAGCATCGCATCCCCCTGATCGAGGTCCTTGGCTCCTATGGCTGCTACCGGGTATCTGGATGGGCCTCATCTTCGTGGCTTCCCACACCCCCGGCACCGATGTCCCCAACCTGTGGTTCTGGAAGCTGCCCCATGCGGACAAGATCGGTCATGGAATCATGTACTTCGTCCTCGCCCTGACCTTCTACGTGCCCCTCAGTCGGCGCACGGTGCCCGACCGGCCGGGCTTGGCGGCGTTCCTGGCGGCCCTTCTGTCCGTCCTCTATGGCTTCACCGATGAGATGCACCAGTCCATGGTGCCCGGGCGTACGCCGGCGTGGGACGATATTGTGGCCGACCTAGTAGGGGCCGGCATTGCGGCCCTGCTAGCGGGCACTCTCGGCTCTCGCCGCTGAGCCCGCCGGGCAGGTGTGGCGCCCTTCCGTGCAGTATCTCAGCTTCCGCCCGCAGCCGGGGCGACCAACACCGATGAGGAAGCTGCCCCATGCCCTACTACCGCGACCAGAAGCGTCACCACCTCCGAGCCGCCAGGGAGCGGATCGCCGGGGCGATGTACACCCCCGTGGCTGATCTGGAGATCAACGCGTGGGTCACCCCCGAGCCCGTGGCGTATGCCCGGCGGGAGGAGGGCCGCCACGTTAGCCTCCAGCCCGGCGACAAGTGGGGCGATCTGTTCGACTGCGCCTGGTTCCGCTTCACCGGCGCAGTGCCTCCCGAGGCGGCGGGCAAGGATGTGGTGCTCCTCATCGACGTTAGTGGCGAGGTACTGGTCGTCGACGAGCAGGGCAATCCGCGGCGGGGGCTCACCAATGCCAGCTCCCAGTTTGACCTGAGCCTGGGTCGGCCGGGCAAGCGGGTCTTGCCCCTGGGCTCCGGGCTGGCGGAGGGCGACCCCATCGAGGTGTGGGCCGATGCCGGATGCAACGACTTGTTCGGCGAGCTGAAGGACGATGGCCGGGTCAAGGAGGCGGCGGTGGCCGTGTGCCATCCCCAGGTCCGCGCCCTCTACTACGACTTCGAGGTGCTCCACGAGCTGATGGAGCAGCTCCCGGAAGATTCCCCCCGGTGGCACCGGATCTGGGCGGCCCTGGACAAGGTCGTTCTCATGGCATCGGAGCCCACCGAGGAGCTGGCTGCCGAGGCGCGCGAGGCACTCGCGCCGCTGCTCCAGGCCGAGGGGGGCGAGCCCTCCCTGAAGATCAGCGCCGTGGGCCACGCCCACATGGACCTGGCGTGGCTGTGGCCCATCCGCGAGACGATCCGCAAGGGGGCGCGGACCTTCGCCACCGCCCTCCGGCTGATGGAGCAGTACCCCGACTACGTGTTCGGGGCGAGTCAGCCCCAGCTCTACCAGTGGATGAAGGACCACTACCCGACCCTCTACGACGAGGTCAAGGCACGGCACCGCGAGGGACGGTGGGAGATCCAGGGCGCCATGTGGGTCGAGTCCGACACCAACGTGCCCTCGGGCGAGAGCCTGGTCCGGCAGCTTCTCTATGGTAAGCGCTTCTACAGAGCCGAGTTCGGCGAGGATGTCCGCAATCTGTGGCTTCCCGACGTGTTCGGTTACTCCGGGTCGCTGCCGCAGATCCTGCGCAAGGCGGGCGTGGATACCTTCATGACCCAGAAGATGTCGTGGAGCATCGTCAACGACTTCCCCCATCATACCTTCTGGTGGGAGGGGATCGATGGCAGCCGGGTCCTGGCCCACATGCTGCCCGAGGAGACCTACAATAGCCCCGCCTCGCCGCGAGCCCTCGCCAAGGCCGCCCGTCAGTACAGGGACAAGGACGTGTCCGGTGAGTGTCTGCTCCTGTTCGGGATCGGCGACGGAGGCGGGGGGCCGGGGATGGAGCATCTGGAGCGCCTCCAGCGTGAGAAGAACCTGGGTGGGCTCCCTCCGGTCGTCCAGGAGACCGCCGAGTGCTTCTTCGACCGCCTACGGGACGGCGAGGGCTACCGCCGGTGGGTCGGCGAGCTCTACCTGGAGCGGCATCAGGGCACCTACACGACCCAGGGGCGGAGCAAGCGGTACAACCGGAAGCTGGAGCTCGCTTTGCGCGATGCCGAGATGCTCCTAGCCCTTACAGCCTGGACGGGCGATGCGGAGTACCCGCGCGACGAGCTGGAGGAGATCTGGCGCGAGGTGCTGCTCTACCAGTTCCACGACATCCTGCCAGGGTCGTCCATCACCCGGGTGTACGACGAGTCGCTGGAGCGGTACGCGGCACTGCTGGAGCGGGTGCGTGAGCTGGCAGGGGAGGCCCAGTCTCGCCTTGTCGCGGGCCTATCGCCGGGGGAGATCGACAAGCCCGTCGCGGCCCTCAACACCCTCTCCTGGCCGCGAACGGAATGGGTGCGCGATGGATCGACCTGGCTCAAGGCCGAGGTGCCTCCCATGGGCTTCGCCGTCCTGGATCGTGAGGCCGATTGCTGCACGGCACCCACCCCCAAAGTCACGCCGAGCGTTCTGGACAACGGGCTCCTCCGCGTGGAGCTGGCCGCCGACGGAGCCATCAAGTCCATCCTGGACCAGCGGCACCATCGGCAAGTCCTCCAAGCGGGCGAGGTGGGCAACCTCCTGGCGGTGTACTTCGACCCCGGCGACGCCTGGGACTTCCCCATGGACTACGACGAGCGCGAGCCCGAGCGGCTCACCCTCGAGTCCGCCGAGGCCTTCGAGGACGGGCCGGTGGCAGGCATCCGCCACGTGTACCACTACCGGCAGGACGGCCAGCTTTCGGTGCTGACCCAGGAGCTCCGGTTGACGGCGGGAAGCGCTCGGCTGGACTTCGTGACCCATGTGGACTGGCGAGCTTCGGGCCGGATGCTTCGGACGAGCTTCCCGGTGGACGTCCACGCCAGCGAAGCGACCTGCGACATCCAGTTCGGCTGGCTGCGCCGCCCGACCCATGAGAACACGTCGTGGGACCTGGCTCGGTACGAGGTCTGCGCCCACCAGTGGGTAGACGTGTCCGAGCGCGGGTACGGCGTGGCGCTGCTCAATGACTGCAAGTACGGCCACCAGCTCCGGGGGGCGGTCCTGGATCTGAACCTGCTCCGCTCGCCCCATCATCCCGATCCCCGAGCCGACCGTGGCGAGCATGAGTTCACGTACTCCCTCTATCCCCATGGGGGCGATCACATCGAAGGCCAGGTCCACCGGGAGGCGGCCCAGCTCAACGTCCCCCTGCGGCTTGCGGAGATGACGAAGGGCGGGGAGGACCTGGGCCTTAGGGGATCGGTCTTTGCCGTGGACGAGCCCAACGTGGTGATCGATGCGATCAAGCGCGCCGAGGATGGCCCCGGGATGATCGTGCGCCTACACGAAACCAGCGGCGCCCGCACCCAGGCCAAGGTGAGTGTGGCGATACCTTTCGAGTCGGCAGCCCTGGTGAACCTGATGGAGGAGGACCCCGTGCCCCTGGCCGTGGTGGACGGGACGGTCAGTGTGCCCT
This sequence comes from Armatimonadia bacterium, assembly GCA_014730065.1. Classification (GTDB taxonomy): domain Bacteria; phylum Armatimonadota; class Zipacnadia; order UBA1398; family UBA1398; genus UBA1398. The sequence continues at coordinate 7,643 of WJIW01000641.1, forward strand.
TCGGGCCCCACGAGATCCAGACGCTGCGGTTGTGCCCATCCCGTGGGGGCTAGGGGGCGAAGGGGGCACGTTCCTTCGGGCGAAGATTAGGTCACGGGCGGGCCCTGCTAGGCGACTTGGGAGGCCATATGAGATTCCTCAGATACGAGCATGAGGGCCAGGAGGGACGGGGC
>WJIW01000642.1 GCA_014730065.1 Armatimonadia bacterium
GAGCTGACCACCGGAGTGGTTGTAGAACCAGCGGAAGTCGTAATGGCCTTTGAGCGGGTTGTAGGGCTCCCAGGGGGACGGGCCCAGCCAGAAGTCCCAGTCCAGGGTCTCGGGCGGGTCGCAGTCCTCGGCCATGCCCTCGGCGCGTCCGCCCGGGACGCCCACCTCGATGGAGGTCAGGTCGCCGATGATGCCGTTCCGGACCATTTCGCAGGCCTTCCGGAAGCGGTCATCCGACCGTTGCTGGCTGCCCGTCTGGAAGATCCGGCCCCGTCGCGCGGCCGTGTCCGAGATGGCTCGCCCTTCGAGCACCCGCAGGGTTAGCGGCTTCTCGCAGTACACATCCTTGCCCGCCTCCATGGCGCCGATGGCCAACAGGCAGTGCCAGTGGTCGGGGGTGGCGATGAAAACGGCGTCCAGGTCCTCGCCGTCGAGCATCTCGCGGAAGTCGACGTACTCGGGGACCTTGTGTCCGTAGGCCTCGTCCACCCAAGTGTTGGCCTCCCCGCTGATGGCCGTATCCACGTCACAGAGCGCGACGACCTGAGGATCGTCCATGTGGAGCAGCGTCTTGACGTGGTCGCCTCCCATATTGCGTACACCGATGCATCCGACGGCGATGCGGTCGTTGGCCCCGGGGCGGCCCTGGGCGCCGAGGGCGCGGCTGGGGATCAGGGCGGGGATGGAGAGTCCGGCGGCCAGTCCTACGCCGGCCATGCTCGTTCGCTTGATCATATCGCGGCGGGTCACACCCATTCTGATGAACCTCCCATTTCTGACTCTCACACTTTGTTATCGGGTCTGGCGCCGCCCGGGTCCTTCCTGAGCGATGGCGAGATGACGACCGCCCGGCGCAGGAGTAGACTGGGTGCGTTTGCCCGAAGCTAGACTCCGCGCCGATCTCCCCCCGGCGGCGCTAGGTGGAATGGGTCGATGCTGGACACCAGACGAGCGATCAAGGTGATCATGGGCTCATTGGAGTTCGAGTCGCCGCGATCACTGACCAAGGGGATCCTCTGCGGCGTTTTGGCCCTCGGCGTTGCGTACCTTCCCCCCTGGCCCGATCTCAGCTCCGGGGCCCAAGCCACCCTCTTCATCCTGCTCTTCGCCGCGGGGCTGTGGATGACCGAGGCGATCCCCGCCTTCGCCGTCGCCCTGCTGGTCATCGGTCTGGAGATCGCTATCCTGGGCCGCCCCGGCGGCGTGTTCGCCGAGACCGACACCGACTGGCAGATGTTCATCGAGCCCTGGTCCAGCCCCCTGATCTGGCTCTTCCTGGGCGGGTTCGTGCTCGCCCACGGGGCGGAGAAGACGGGCCTGGACCGCTGGATCGCCAGTCATGTCATCACCCGGCTGGGGACCCGGCCGGGCGCGGTCCTGCTGTCTACCATGGCCGTGACCTTCACCTTCAGTATGTTCATGTCCAACACGGCGACCACGTCGATGATGATGGCCGTGATGATGCCCGTGGTGGGCTCCATGCGGCGAGACCCGTTCGCCAAGGCGCTGCTGCTCGGGGTGCCCTTCGCGGCGAACATCGGCGGAATGGGGACCATCATCGGCACCCCGCCCAACGCCATCGCCGCCGGCATGCTGGAGAGCCACCAGCCCATCGACTTCGCGCGGTGGATGATCATCGGCGTGCCTCCTGCCCTCGTCCTGGCGGCGGTCATGTGGGGCTTCCTGATGCTGCGCTACCGGAGCACCGAGGAGAGTCTGGATCTCTCTTCCATCGTGGGCGGGCCGCCCGTGGGCAGTCTGCTGCCTCTGTGGCGCCGCTTGATCGTCATGGCGGTTTTCGTCGTGACCGTTGGTCTGTGGCTGACCAGCAGCCTGCACCCCATCCCCACCTATGTGGTGTCCTTCATCCCCATCTGCGCCTTCGCCACGGTGGTCATCATAGGGCCGGAAGACATGCGGCAGCTCCCGTGGGACATCCTGCTGCTCATCACCGGAGGGCTCTCCCTGGGGGTCGCGGTATCGGAGACGGGCCTGGCGGATTGGATCGTGTCCCACCTGCCCTTCGGAGCGGCGTCGGGCATCGTGCTGGCCCTTGCTTTGGGTTTGTTCGCCGCGGTGTTGTCGAACTTCATGAGCAACACGGCGGCGGCGAACATACTGATCCCCTTGGCCATTGCCCTGGGCTCGGCGAGCCCGGCGCTAATGGCCGTGGCGGTGGCCCTGGGGGCGTCGTCGGCCATGTGCCTGCCCATCTCCACGCCACCGAACGCCATCGCCTACTCGGCGGGCCAGCTTCAGGCGAAGGACTTCTTGGTGGGCGGCGTCATCGTGGCGATCCTGGGCCCAGTGCTGGCGATCCTCTGGTGTTCGGTGGTGCTGTGAGGCCGCATCCGGGCAATGGGGCTCTCCCCGGCGGGGCTGGGTGCCCGCCGGGGAGGACCCCACCGGTCTAGCGGGCGTCGATGGTCACGCCCGGCCAGTCGTCGGTGCGGAAGGGTGAAGCGGGTAGGCCGGCCTCGTTATAGAGGTTCGCCACGGGGTTGCTGCTCCAGGCGTACCGGACGGCCACAGGCTCGGGTACCTCGGGGCTCCAGACCTCCACATGGCCATCGACCAGCTCGGCCTCGGCCCACACGAAGTCCCGGTCCTCGCCAGCAATAGCGAAGCCCGCCAGCTCGTCTCCCTTGACCATGAGGTCGGCGCCGCCGTCCCAGAAGTACAGCTTAGCCACATCGTCCTCGACCGCCATGCGGTAGAACCGGGGGCCCTGGTGGACCACATTCTGGCCGTGGATCTGGGACAGGGCGTTGAGTGCTAGGCGGCGGCCCACCTCCTGCTTGTTGCGCGGGTGGATGTCGTCGGCTTCACCGATGTCGATGGCCAGGGCGACGCCCGTGTTCGGCAGCTCCAAGGCCATATCCTGGGCCTCGCGCAGCTCGGGCCACGCCGCGTCGGTCGGCTCCTCGTCCACCTGCATGAAGTTGGCTAGCTGGACGAAGTAGAAGGGGAAGTCGCCCTGTCCCCACTTGTTGCGCCAGTCGCGGATCATGTCGCTGAACAGGTGCCGGTACTGGTACGCTCGGCTGGCGTTGGATTCGCCTTGGTACCAGATGGCGCCCCGGATGCCGTATGGGATGATCGGCGAGATCATGCCATTGTAGAGGCTGCTGGGCCGGTGGGGGTGATTGGGGCTCGTGGGGGGCTGGGGTCGGCCCGGTGGGCTCTCGCCCTTCAGCTCGGCCTCCCGGACGGCGCGCTCCCAGCGGGGAATGACGAACTTCTGGTAGTTCCGGATGGCCCGGGGGTGGTTGGCGACGATCTCGTCCCATCGGTCGATGATGGGCTTGTACCACTCGTCGTAGTATTCGCTATCGGAGAGGCCGCGCTCACTGGTCCACGCCTCGGCCGGCGTGCCGCCCCAGGCGCTCTGGATAAGCCCGACGGGAACGCCCAGCTCCTTGTGCAGCTCGCGGCCGAAGAAGTACCCCACGGCGGTGAAGCCCGGGATGGTCTCGGGATTGCACGGCTTCCACTCGCCCTTGGTGTCTTCCTTGGGCTGGTCGGCGGTGGCCAGCTCGACCTGGAACAGCCGGATGTCCGGGTAATCGGCGTTGGCTATCTCCGCTTCGGCGTTGTTCGACGCCTGAACGGGCCACCGCATGTTCGACTGCCCGGAGCACACCCACACCTCACCGAACAAAACGTCTTCGAGGGTGACGGTGTTGTCGCCCTCGATGGTGATGGTATAGGGCCCGCCCGCGGGGCGGGGGCGGATCTTGACCTGCCAGGTGCCATCGGCGGCGGCGCGGGTCTTCTCGATGTTGATCGGGCCATCGCCGCCTTCCACCCTCACGACGATGTCCTCGTGGGCGTCGGCCCAGCCCCAGATGGGCACCCACATGTCGCGCTGCAAGACCATGTCGCTACCGATGACCGCCGGCAGCTCCACGTTCGCCAGCGCGGCGCCTCCCATGAGCAAGCTGGCGATGAGCGCCAGGGCCAAGGCGGGCAGCCCCTTGATGGATCGCATCGTGCATCACCTTCCTATGTCGCCTGGCCACGAGGGCCGGCGTGGGTACATTGAGTGCGGGATGAAGCCGCGTCCCCGGTGCGTAGTTCGGTCATGTCGGACGGAAAACCCTCTGTCAGTGCCGAAGGCCGGCGGAGCGGTGTACACTGGGTCCACTTCGGCGAGCGGGAGGCTGGCATGGGCGTAACCGTGTACTGCAAGATCCGGCTGGATGAGGCGAGTGAGGGAGATCTGCGGGCCCGGCTCGAGGATGGCGTCGAGTTGATCCAGGGCGAGATGAGCGACCAGGCCATGGCTGCCGACGTCTTCGTCGACCCCCACCC
>WJIW01000643.1 GCA_014730065.1 Armatimonadia bacterium
CTGCTTCACGTACGCGCTGACGTACAACAGCCAGAGGGAGGACATCCGCTTCTCGGTCAACATCCGCGGCCTGCCATCGCTGCTGGACAACGCCTTCTCCATCGGCGGCCAGGGCGAGTTCCTCTCCCCCACGACCGGCGGCGGCGGGGATGTGTTTTAGGGAGAAGGGCGTCGCTGGTGGGAAGGGCGAAAAGTGAAGACGCGTGCAGGGCGAGGGTTTGACACTCCCCAAGTACCCTAGCGAGATCGGGAGACCGGGCGAGTGACGCTCGCGTGCGAGGCGGTAAGGCTTGCGGATCTCCGCAGCGCCACGCCCTACGCACGTCGGTGCGTCGACCTTGTTTCCAGCCACCTGCGGCTCAATGATCGGTGCCGCAAAGGCCACACGGGCGCTAGCCCAGGCGCTGAAGGAGACGACTAGCCATGATCGCTATCTGCCTGCTCGCGAACGCCCTCACCCAGCTCCCCCAAGCCCAGCCGGGTGATCCCATGGTGATCACCTGCGGCAATGACGTCGGGTGGCAGGTGGATAATCCCGAGGAGGCGCTGCGCATCGCCCGGGAGACCGGCGTACTGCGGGGCGATACCACAGCCGTGGAGGCGCATTGGGAGCGGGTCGGCGAGGAGTACGCTCGCCACGGCGTTACCGCCTTCGAGCCGTACGTGAAATGGGGCCTGCTCGAGCCCCAGGAAGGCGTGTGGGACCCCGAGTTCTACGACACCGAGCTGCGGCTCTTCAAGGAGCACGGCCTCCAGTGGGTGCCGTTCCTCATCGCCGGTCCCGCCTATGCCACTCCGCCCTGGTTCAAAGAGTCCGGCGAGTCCGTCTTCGCCGTCGACATCGCCACCGGCGACGTCTCCAGGGACCAGTCCATCTGGAACCCCCATCTCAAGCCCCGGGTGCGCGCATGGCTTCAGCGTTTCTTCGAGCACTACGACACCGCCGACATGCAGGCCGTGCTTCTGGGTATCTCGGGCGTATTCGGCGAATCCATCTACACCGCCGGCGGCAACGTCTGGACCCACATCTGGGACGGGCCCTACCCGCAGCACCTGGGCTGGTGGTGTGGTGACGAGTACGCGGTGGCCGACTTCCGCGCTGCCATGGAGGCCAAGTACGGCGACATCGACGATCTCAACGCCGCATGGCATACCGACCACGACAGCTTCGCCGTCCTGGAGCCCTTCGTGCCCGACGACGGCCACCACAACCGGGCTCGGCTCGACATGGTCCGCTGGTACATGGGCGCCATGACCGACTTCGCCGAGTGGTGGACGGCCACCACCCGGGAGCTGGCCCCCGATGTGCCGATCCTCCTCTGCACCGGGGGACACGCCGCCCCCGAGCTGGGTGCCGACATGTCCGCCCAGACCAAAATGGTCGCCCGGCACGACGCCGGTATGCGCATCACCAACGAGGCCTCGAACTACGGCGTGAACTACCACCTCACGCGACACATCAGCTCCGCCAGCCGGCTGTACGATACCTACTTCGGATACGAGCCCGCGGGTCCGGTGACCGAGGACGGCATCGTGGCCCGGGTCTACAATGCCGTCGCCTCGGGCGCATGGGAGCTGTTCCATTACGACAACCCGCCCACGGGCGAGCGGGGCCAGCGCTACTTGGAGTACATCGATCTGATGACCGTGCGCGTGCCGATCGTCGACGTGGGCCTGATGTGGAGCCGCACCTCGACGGACCTGCGACTGGCGCCCGACCTCATGCCCCTCGGTGCCGTGCTGCGAGATGTGGCCGACCTGGAGTACGTGGATGAGCTGATGATCGATGACGGAGCCCTGGACGATCTCCGGTGCCTGGCCTGGGGCAGCGGGAGCGTGACCGAGGCATCGACAGCCGAGAGCGTACGGCGCGCCGTCGAGGAAGGCATGGTGCTGCTCGTGCCCGCCGGCTGGTCGCCCAGCTCGCCCGAGGGCGAGCCGTTGTTTCCCTCGGAGCTGACCAGTGCGGCTCCCGGTACGGGCCAGATGCTCGTGGCGTCCCTGCCCACGAGTCCCGTGGAAGGCCCGTGGCGCGAGGGCCTCTTTCACCCCGCCGAGCCCGACAGCATGTGGCAGACGGGGACGACCATGTGCTGGACGGGCGGCCCGGTCAGCTTCCACCTGCCGGGGGCTGGCGGGGAGCGTCTGCGCATGCCTTACCGCACAGGCGCCGTCGACGAGCAGGTTAGGTTCATGGTCGGCGATGAGACTCTGGCCACCGCCGAGCCCAGCACGACTGGCGAGATCGACGTCACGCTCCCCGGGCCACAGGACGCCGACGTGACCCTCACCATCGAGACGGGCACTTGGTCGCCATCGGGGATCGGTGAGAGCGAAGACACGCGCGAGCTGGGCATCCTGCTCAGTAGCGTGACGGTCGGCGAGCCCGGTGACCAGTCACCGGAGGTGGCTGGCGTGACGCCGGTGGGCGACGGATGGGTCGTCGAGGCGACGGCCGGCGGGCCCGATGGCATGGCCGCGGCCTTGGGTGAGCTGCTCCGGAACGGCGAGGCACATGGCATCGAGCCCTTCCGACCCGAGCTTGCCCCCGGCTCCCACCGCGACGATCTGTATCTGACCCTCACCACCACCGACGTGCTGCTCTACAACCATGGCGATGATCCGGTCATGGTCGACCTGCCCCAGGGTGCGGTCGAGGTCCCAGGACACACCATCTTGAGCGTCGAGACCAGGGAGGAGTAGGTAGCGGGCGGCGTGGCGGATCACCACGGGGATGCAGCTCAGGGCCTCTCCCTGCTAGACTACCGATATGATACATAC